>JAICKD010000417.1 GCA_025928125.1 Ktedonobacterales bacterium | reverse complement strand
GTCGCGTTGAGCAGACTTGAGCGTTGCGTAGTACCAGATGTCTCACGTGGAAAAGATACTGTCATGTCCACGGTGTTTCTACCTATCGCCCGTGTCGTCGGAGGAGACGATCAGGGAGAAGATAGAGGCGCATAGAGGGGGTAAGGCATGTCCAGCAACTATCCATCGTCGCCACAGGATCACACCTCGGGTTGGACGCCACCGGAATTTGCCGGAATTCGCCAGGGACGACAAAGAAGGGCGTCTTCGGCTACAGAGCCGATGTGGAGCGCGGATCCCACAAGTATGGGCGGATCGGGTCCGCTCGGGGAATGGCCGGGATGGCGAGATACGGGACGCCCGGCGCCAGTGACAACCCCACGCGTCAATCCTCTGGGCTTTTGGCTGCGCCTGACATCTCCCCAGCCGCCAATAGGGTCGCTGGCCCTACTCCCGGCGCAGGCGCGTGAGCATCTGCGGCAGTCGCGCTTGCTGAGCGAGATGCTCTTGGGAGCCATCGCCCTGATTCTCGTGCTGGCGCCACGGAGCTTCGTCGGTGAATTCAACACGGTGCTGCTGAGCGTGCTCGGAGTCGGCTTGCTGATGGTGGTCATCTGCGCGATTCTCAACCGATTCGGCTATATACGCATTGGGGGCTGGCTCTTCGTCCTTGGCATCGCTACCGCCATCGCCAGCTCTCTGGTCTTTCAGACCGGCGGGCTGAGTCTGGCCAACCGCGCGACATTCCACATGTTGGCGATTCCTATTATCGTCGCCTCGATCCTGCTTTCGCCGCGGGCGCCGCTCTTGATGTGGCTTGGCTGCACCGGTTTTATGATCGTTGAGTTGCTCTTCGGGATACATCAGCGCGACCTGGACGTCTACATCGCGCAGTTCGGCGTCTATGGAACGGCAATCACCCCTGCCGCTTCGATGGCATTCATCGCTCTCATCTCGTCGCTCGCCGCGCGCAGTGTCCGCCAGGCCGTACACGAGGCCGACCGCACCTATGAATTGGAGCGCGCCTACCTATTCATCGTTGACCAGAAGCGGCGGCTCGATATATCTATCGCCGCATTACAGGAAACGCAGGCGCGTGCGGCGAATGGCGATCTGAGCGCGCGCGCAACGATCGCGAGCGGCGAGCTGGCTCCGCTGGCGCACAGCCTCAATCTGATGTTGGAGCGTATGGCGCGCTCGCGTGGCGCTGAAGAGACGCTCGGCGGCATCGAGCATAGCATCGCGCAACTGGAGCGCGCGACCTATGCCCTGTCGCAAGGGCAACTCCAGCAGCCCATCTCGCCGCAAGAATTAGGGCGTCTGACGCCAGTGGCGCTGCATCTGGAACAGCTCCGCGCGGGCATTCTGCAAGTCTTGCGTTACAGCGGCGGCCTCGCGGAGCAGATGGCGACCGCCAGCAAGCTCATGCTGGAGGCCAGCCAACAGCAGCAGCGGGATCGGCTCATCCAGACTCAACGCGAGCTGCAGCGCCTGGTAGAGCAGTTACAGCGCTACCTGCGCCAATTCTCCGACGGGTAGCCCTCCAGCCATTGAGCCTGCTTCCGCACCCTGTGTTGTTGTCCTTGTGTGACGCGAGCCATTTTCGCATGCCCGCTGAAGGTGTACAATACGGCGGAAATAACGACGCGGCGCGCTCGCTGTACAGGCGGGGCCAGGAGGGAGCATCGCATGGGTACGAATCGGCCAGGTGGCGACACGCGCCCGGGGCCAGATGACGACACCGATCCGGATCTGCGGCGGCGCGCGAACCAGCCAGCGCCCATGTCCGCGACGCCGAACGCCATGCAGTCCACCATCGGCGATGATAGCGAGGATAAGACGCGCGACCTGCCGCCGGAGCTAATCGGCGGCCCTATCCCGCGCATACCAGCTACGCGCCGTCCCAAACTGATTGCCATCGGTTCGGTCGTCTTGCTAGCGGTGCTGCTCGTCACCTCGCTCTTTCTCGCGGCACGCGGGCGCGGGAGCGGGAGCGGCGTGCTGGGCAACGGGCCAGCCTTCGAGGGCTGTGGCGATAACACGCCCTGCCAGGTGGCCGATAGCTACCTCGCCGACTATGTCGCGGGCAAGTATGACGATCTCTATGGCCTCGTCTCGCAGCAGACGATCAAGCGGTTTGACGACCCACGCATTCTTCGCGGCAATTATCAGGATGCCCACGACTATATCACCACACGCACTAAAGATATCCTGGCGCGGGCGCAGATCACGTCGCTCACCGCCTCGCCCGACACCGCCCAGAAGGCCAGCGCGACCACGGCGACCGTCCCCGCGCGCATCGAGTCGCAAAGCTCGCGGGTCGGCACCTTCGAGCAGGACATCTCCATCCCGCTCGTTTACGAGAACAACCACTGGCGCGTCGTCTGGACGCCGGGGCTGATCTTCACGCAACTCGATGACTCCAGCGATCCCTACTACGCGCGCAAGGTGGATCTGATTGCCCTCGACGGCGCGCGCGGTGCCATCTTCGACCGCGATGGCAACGTCCTGGCGAAGGATGACACGGTCTACGCCATCAACGTCACCTCCGCGAAACTGACCGATAAGACCGGCGAACTGACCACCCTGGGCAAAGACCTCGACTTCACCGTCGCCCAACTGACCCAGAAAATCGCCAGTGCGCCCGCAGACCAGCCGGTGACGATACGGACGATCACCGCGCAGCTCTACCAGCAGGTGAGCGGCGACCTGGGCAAGCTGGCGGGCGTCTCGGCGGAGAAGACGACTGGCCGTGTCTATCCCTACGGAACGGCGACCGCGCCAGTGACGGGCTATGTGGCGCCGGTAACCGCCGACGATATCAAGAACGACAAATCGGGTTACTACGATAATCCAGCCGATGTCATCGGCAAGGCGGGCGTTGAGCTTTGGGGCGAGCAGTATCTCCGCCCGCAGCATGGCGGGCGTCTCCAGATTTTCGAGACCAACGCCGATGGCTCCGATGGC
This sequence comes from Ktedonobacterales bacterium, assembly GCA_025928125.1. Classification (GTDB taxonomy): domain Bacteria; phylum Chloroflexota; class Ktedonobacteria; order Ktedonobacterales; family JADMIN01; genus DAHUXT01. The sequence continues at coordinate 1,109 of JAICKD010000417.1, read as the reverse complement.
GCGGTCGTCTTTACCGTCGCCTCGCGCATCCCCACGAACGGTGACGATATCCATACGACGATCTCGCTCAAGGCGCAGCAGACGGCGATGACGAGCCTCAGCCAGCAGGCGGGCCACAACGGCGGTGCGCTTGCGGTGGACCCGACGACGGGCGAGGTGCTGGCGATGGGTACGTACCCGACGTACAATCCGACCGATCTCGCGCTTGGCCTGACCCCGAACGCCTACGCCCGGCTGAACGCGCTCAACGCGCCGTTTCTCAATCGGGCGATGGCCAGCGCGCAACCCGTTGGCTCGGTCTTCAAGCTGTTTACACTGGCGGCGGGCCTGCAGAACAACGTGAGCGCCGCGCAGATTTTCACCTGTGCGGGGTCGTATCAGGTGCCGGGCGAGGCGAAACCGCGCAAGGATGATCTGCCGCAGGGCCACGGCAAGATTACCGCGCCCTATGCGCTGACGCCGTCGTGCGATGTGGTCTTCTGGCAGATTGCGGTGATGCTCAACGGCAAAGACCCGACGCTGCTGCCGAATATGGCGAAGTCGTTCGGCTTCGGCGCGTATACTGATATTGTCGGTGTGCCGAGGAGCGACGAGAATCCGGGCATCGTGCCGGATCCAGACTGGATGAAGGCGAACAACCACGGCAGTTGGTCGGTGACCGACGCGGCGAACCTGGGCATCGGCCAGGGCTTCTTCCAGGCGACACCCGCGCAGATTGCGCTTGCCGCCGCGGCCATCGCCGACAATGGCGTGCGCATGCAGCCACGGATGGTAGCGTCGGTGGTTGCCTGCAGCGGCGCGACGGTGACCTCGTTCGGGCCGACACAACGGGCGACGCTGGCCCTGAGCGCGGATAACTTGGCGACGATCCAGGCGGCTATGCTCGGCCCGCTCTACGATCCGCGCGGCACGGCCTATGGCGACTTCAAGGGCGTGCCGGTGCTGGTCGCGGGCAAGACTGGGACGGCGGAATCCGGGCAGTCGCTCCCGAACGGCTGGTTCGCCTGCTATGCGCCCGCGACGCCCGCCAGCGGCCCGGCCGTCACACCGAAGATCGCCATTGGCTCGTTGGTGGAGCGTTCGGACTTCGGCGAGAAGTATGCGCTGCC
>JAICKD010000335.1 GCA_025928125.1 Ktedonobacterales bacterium | reverse complement strand
CGCTATGAAGCCATACCCGATATTGCTGAGCGGGAAAAACTGCTCCTGCGTGAAGGATTCGCTGGGTGGTACGCGCGCCACAAAGCCGCGGATATCGTTGCCCTCTGCGAGACGTGGAGGCCCGATCTGCTGGTCCGTGATGAGATAGACTTCGGCAGCGCCATCGCAGCGGAGCGCCTTGGCATCCCTCACGCCAACGTTCTGGTCATCGCGACCGGCTCGTTTGTTCGTCACGAATTGGTGACCGAGCCGCTGAATGCGTTACGCGTGGAGCATGGACTCCCGCCCGACCCGGAGTTAGCCATGCTCAGCCGCTATCTTGTCCTCTCGCCGTTCCCACCCTGCTACCGCGATCCGGCGTTTCCGCTACCCACCACGGCCCATGCCCTCAGTCCGCTCTTGCCGACACCCACCGACCCCGACCACCTGCCGTCGTGGCCGGGCCAGCTACCTGATGCGCCCACAGTCTACTTCTCGCTTGGCACCGCGTTCGCCAGCAGCCTGCGCGAGGTCTTCGCGCGGGTCATCGCCGGGCTGCGCGACCTGCCGATCAACCTGATCGTCACGGTGGGGCGCCGGATTGATCCTGCCGACTTCGGCGAGATGCCCGCCAACGTCCATATCGAGCGCTACATCCCACAATCGCTGATTCTGCCGTGCTGCGACCTCGTTATCACGCATGGCGGGTCGGGGAGCGTGATGGGCGCGCTGGCGCATGGCGTGCCGCTGGCCCTGATTCCGCTCAATGCTGATCAGCCGCTGAACGCCGAACGCTGCGTTGCGCTGGGCGTCGGGCGCGTAATTGGGGCCGACGCCATCACACCTGAGGCGGCGCGTGAGGCGGTGGCGGAGATGCTGGCCAACCCGGCGTACCGACGCCAGGCGCAACTCGTGCGAGACGAGGTCGCCGGACTCCCAGGGCCGGAGTACGCGATAGCGCTGCTCGAACGGCTCGCGGCGGAACGGCAGCCGCTACTGGCGGCGCCTTCCGCGCCTGAGTCTCAGCCTCAGCCTCAGGAGGACGCGCCTTCCAGCTCGCCGAGTGTGAATATCTCCAGTGGGCGCGCCTCCCAGATGTCGTAGGGAGCTTCTTCACCGAGCGAGTTCATGGCGTTCTCTCTGCCGAGACGGAAGTGTTCGGCGCTACCCCAGATAGAGACGGCCACGATGCGGCCATGCTCAGGGTCGTCGAAGTCCGCCAACTCCAGTAGCCCTGGCTGGGCTTTGAGCGCCGTGCCAACACGCTCGATCCATTGCAGTAGTTCGGCACGATACTCCGGCTTGGGATAATGAAATGCCATGAACAGAAAGCGCATGACTCAGTTCCTTCAAGAATGCGCGACGAGGAAATCCTGTGGGAAAACATATACCCCTTCGTCCTGGCTGGCGCCAACTACGAAGGGGTATATGCACGACCACGTTGTGCGATTCCGCCGACCCACAACTTCTTCACCAACCCCGCACCATGCCGCACGGGATCGCACAACCACCCAACTACCACTGCCCGTCTTCTCGTGACCGCAGAAATAGTATATCCTGAGTGGGCATTCACGAGCATGAAAGACGCCACATATTCCATGACAAATCTTTCATGATTACCGGGGAAAACCCTGTGTTACAGATCAGTTTCATGACAATTCTTTCATACAGGCCCGAAAGTAGGAAAAATGGGCCTGCTGGCTTTCGGCCAACGTGGCGCAATCTTCGATGCCTGTCAGCAATATCGCCGTATTTCCGGCGCTCAGGGAGGATGCCATGCATATCGAGCGCCTGCGCTTGACCGATTTTCGTAACTATCACGAACTCGATATTGCCTTGCCACGCGGGTTGGTCGTCTTTCGCGGGCGCAACGCGCAGGGGAAGTCGAACCTGCTGGAGGCGATCAGCCTCATCGCCACCAGCCGCTCCTTCCGCACGAACAGCGAGCGCGAGGCGGTGCGCTGGGGCGCGGCGGGCCACTTCGCGCGCGTCGAGGCTGAGGTCGTCCGCCGCAAAGACACCCTCGATGTCGAGGTAATCGTCGCCGATACCGGCGTCGAGGCGCCCGCCAGCGCCATTGCCCAGGCAACCAGCGGCGCCATCGCCAGCCCGCCGCTGCCCGCCGTCCCCTTCCGCAAGCGCATCCGCGTCAACGGCATGCCGCGCCGCGCGATGGACCTGCTCGGCAAAGTCACTGTTGTCGTCTTCGCGCCAACCCATCTGGAGTTGGTGACCGGCTCCCCCTCCGAGCGGCGGCGCTTCCTCGATCTGACGCTCTGCCAGGTGCATGCGGGCTACTGTCGCGCGCTTGGCCAGTACCAGAAGGTAGTGACACAACGCGCCGCGCTGCTACGGCGTATCAAAGAGGGCGAGGAAAGCCCCCATGCGCTGCCATTCTGGGATGAGCAGCTCGCGACGCTCGCCGTGCCGTTGATGCGCACGCGCGCCCGTTTCATCGCGCACGCCGAGGGGACCGCCGGGCAGCTCTACGAGGTGCTGGCTCGTGACGAGGGGCTGCCAGAGTCGCCGCTCCACCTGGCGTACGAGCCGTCGTATAAGGGGCCGCTCGATGTTGCCGACGATGAGCTGACGGCGGCGTTTCGCGCGCGGCTGGTGGAATTGCGGCGGCGCGAGATTGCCCAGGGCGCGAATGTGTTGGGGCCGCACCGCGACGATCTCGCCTTCTACGCCGGGGACATCAATCTGACGACCTACGGCTCGCGCGGCCAGCAGCGCACCGTCGCGCTGGCGCTCAAGCTCGCCGAGCTAGCGTATATCGAGGCGGAGACCGGCGACCAGCCGCTGCTACTGCTCGACGATGTGCTGAGCGAGCTGGATGCCCGCCGCCGCGCCGATTTCCTCGACGCGGTGAGCGATCTCGATCAGGTGTTGCTCACCATCACCGACGCCACCAGCCTGCCCGAAACGGTGCAGACGCGCGCCTACGTCTATAGTGTGGAGGGCGGGCAGGTCACGTTGGAGGCGTCTCCGGCGTCCGAGTACTCGCCGGACAGCAGTATGAACATGTGAGATGGCTGGCGGTTAAAACTGCGCCTGAACGGCCTCACTGCGTTCGGCCACAAAGTCCGCCTGCGCGGACTGCCCAGATTTAGCCCCAAAATGGGAGGCTACGAGCGAGCCTTGGAGAAACCCGCGACGGCGGGTTTCGTGGCCGCAGGCCGTTCAGGCGCGACTTTAGTCGCCAGCTACTTTGCATTGCGACATCGCCAGACAGCACAGGTGACAAAGGAACACGTATGGGTCGTGTGGAGGCGGAGTCCCGCCTGAAGCCAGCCGCGCGCGGCGAGTGGATCCGGCGTATCGGCTGGCCTCTGCTACTCCGGCGGGCGACGTTCGTCCTCTGTCTGTTGGATGCCATGGCGGCGGAGTCACAGCTGAGCGCGCTGGTGAAAACGGGCAGCGGCGCGGATCGTATAACAGCCTCCCCCCTGCTCGTCGCGCTCCTGCTGATCGCCAGTCTCGGCGCGGCGGCGCTGCTCCGCTGGCAAGATGTCTTTGACGGCGTGGCCGACGCCTGGTGGACATTGAGGCGAACGCCTGAGGCGTTACAGTCTCTCCGCCACCTGCCCCAGACAGCCCGCGCGTGGCTGCTATCCCGGCGCGGCGCTTTTCAGGCGCTGCTCGACCGCTGGCGGATCGCGCTCCATGCTACGACCTGGCGGCACTGGGCGGGCCTCTCGCTCGCCTGGATCGCGCTGGTGCTGGCGTTGATCGCCTCCGCGCTGGCGGGTGCCGCCGTTCCGGTGCTAGCCGCCCAGTGGTTCTGGATCGGGGGTACACTCCTCCTTCTCGTCGCCGCGTGCGTCTGGCCGTCGGCGTCTCCATCGCCGCTTCACCGGCTGCGCTGGCGGCTGGCCGTCGGAGCCACCTCGTCATCATGGTCGCGCTGGCGCGCGCTCTGGAACGGCTGGGGCGACTGGCTGCTGCTGGGCGGACTGCTGGCGGGCGGCGCGGCGCTCCGACTGCCAAATCTGGCCAGCATGCCGTATGTCGTCCATGGCGACGAGGCGTCGTGCGCGTTGGAGGCGCTCCGTTGGCTGCACGGCGAGGTGCATACGCTGCTCTCGACTGGCTGGTACGGGCTTCCAGTGCTGGGCTATGGCATCCCTGCCCTGGTGATGCATTTCGCGGGGGATGACCTCTTTGGCGCGCGCCTCTCGTCGGTGATCGTAGGGGTGCTCTCGCTGATCGTGATGTATCTGCTCGCGCGCGAGTTCGCGGGCCGCCGGGTCGCCTTCGTCGCGACCGCGCTGCTGGCCGTCTCGCACCTGCACATCCAGTTCAGCCGCTCAGGCATCCATTATATCCATGCGCTCCTCGCCGTCGAGCTAACGCTCTGGCTGCTGGTGCGCGCGCTACGCGACCGGAGTGCCGTCACCGCCGTGCTGGCCGCTATTGCCATGAGCTTCTCCGCCCAGGTCTATTTCAGCGCTCGGCTCGTCTTCATCATCGTCCCGCTCTTCATCGTCGGCCTCTGGCTGCTCAACCGCCGGTTGCTCTCCGGGCGCGGCCCAACGCTGGCGTGGCTCATCGCCGGATTGCTGGCCGCGCTGGGGCCGCTGGCATCCTTCTTCCGCACGGCTGGTAACGCGCTGAACAGCCGCACCGATGAGGTGCTGATTTTCAATCAGACATCCTGGATGCGCGATCATCTGATCCAGCAGTTTGGCACGGCCGATATTCTCCAGGTGCTGCTGCGCCAGCTTGCCGCCGTTCCGCTGCTGCCCACGGCGGTCGCCGACCAGAGCACGCAGTACGGCCCGCACTACAGTCTGCTCGATGTCGGCGTCGCCACGCTGGTCACCGTCGGCTTCTTCTATGCGCTGCT
>JAICKD010000179.1 GCA_025928125.1 Ktedonobacterales bacterium | reverse complement strand
TACGTATTACGCCTGGTTCGCGGCCTGATAGGTGCGCACCCGCTCGAAGGTCGCCTCGTCAATCGCGCCGGAAGCGCGCCAGTAGTCCAGCAGTTGGCCGAGCGTGAGGGCGGCATGGAGAGTATAGCCAGCGGCGGCGAGCTGCTCTGGCGCGCCCTGCTCGCGGTCGATGAGCACGGCGACATCGCGCACCTTCAGGCCGTTGTCTTCGAGCACGCGAATCGCTTCGAGCTTGCTATCGGCGTGCGTCACCAGATCGTCGATGACCAGCACGGTTTCGCCGAGCGAGAAATCGCCGTTGATCGTTCCCGCGATGCCGTGCGTCTTGGCCTCGCGCGGGGTGATCATCGGGACGCGCGTCTGGTGCATCAGAATGGCGACCAGCGGCGTCGCGGCCATCGGGATATCGGCGTAGCGGGTGAACTCCAGTCCCCTGGCGGCGATCATCTCGGCCAGCACAGCCACGGCGGTATCGATGGCGTCGGGCCACGACCGCAGCACCCGCAGGTCTACATAGATCGGCGAGAGCGGCGCATCCGGCTCGCGCTCATGCAGCTTCAAGCGAAACGCGCCAAACTTCACTGCGCCGCATGCCAGCAGCGCATCGCCAAACGCCCGCTGAGTCGCGGTCATCTCCTCGGTCATGTTGTCCCTCCCGCTACGGGGCGCGTGATACATGGTGACGGTTCGCGGCATGAATGCCGCGGCTAATCCTGACCGTACCACATCACCGTCCCCGTAATTCCTCGATGGCGTCGCGCAGACGCTGGGCCTCGCGGCGGGCGGCCTCGGCGAAGTCCGCGCCGCTGGAGGCGAAGATGACGCTGCGAGAGGCGCTTATCAGTAGCCCCGCGCCCTGGCTATCCAGCCCCACGTTCATCACTGCCGCCAGATCGCCGCCCTGCGCGCCGATACCTGGAATCAGCAGCGACAGATCGCCCGCCGCCTCGCGCACCGCCCGTAGCTGCTCGGGATAGGTCGCACCAACCACCAGCCCGCAGTTGCCGTTGGCGTTCCAGCGCTGCGCCACTGTCCGCGCCACCGCCAGATAGAGCGGCTCCTCGTTGCCGTCGGCGCTACTTAGTGTCAGATCCTGAAACTCGCTCGCGCCGGGATTCGATGTATGCGACAGGATAAAGCAGCCACGGTCGGCGCGCGTCAGGAAGGGCTGCAAGGCATCGCCGCCGAGATACGGGTGCAGCGTCACGGCGTCGGCGCCCAGCGTATCGAAGATGGCGTCGGCGTAGGCCCGCGCGGTGTTACCCATGTCGCCACGTTTGGCGTCCAGCAGCACTGGCACGTCAGGATGGCGGGTGTGGACGTATTCGATGGCGCCAGCGAGCGCGTTCCAGCCCGCGGCGCCGTGGCGCTCGTAGAAGGCAGCGTTGGGCTTATAGGCGCAGACGAGGTCGGCGGTGGCGTCTACGATGGCCATGTTGAATGTGACGAGCGCCGTCTCGACATCGGCGCCCTGTGCGGTTGGCAACTGCTCTAGTTCGGGATCCAGCCCAACGCAGAGCAGGGTACGCCCATCATGCCAGCGGCGGCGCAACTTCTCCAGAAAGCTGCCGGTTGCGGTCGTACTCGTGGTCGCGGCGGGGGTCGCGTCGGTCACGGTGTCGCCTCCTCGAAACGTTGGTTATTCGGCGGGCGTCTCGCCGGTTGCGGGTTTGGCCGAGCGCGGTGGCACGATGGGCAGCGAGAGCACCAGCTCGAAGTCGTCGTCGGCCTGGATGCGGTTGAAGCGCTCGAAGCCGCAACGCTCGCACTGATGGACGATGACGTGCTCGCCGTTGGGCCGCTGGAACGCGCCGATGGGCGCCATCATCCCGCCGCAGCCGCTGAGCCGGTCGCCGGACTTCACGGCATCGACGTGGCGCGAGTAGAGGCAGTAGGGGCAGTGATTGCGATGGTGGCCGCCGCTAGGCAGCGCCCCAACGAATCGCTTGCAGTGGCCGCAGGTGAAGCTTTGATCTTGCGGTGTGGGTCCGGGCGGCGCGCCACGGCCATAGCGGGAATCGCGCCGCCTGCTATCCCGCGCGCCATGCTTCGCCATATTCACTCCCGCCAGGGCAACTCAATCACGCGCCTCGTTCAGCGCCATCAGATATGGTATTGCCTGCAAGGCTGCGCCGTCAAGTCGCGGCGGTCGCGCAATATTTCACTCAGATACAGCAGACTCGATGGGCCGAGTTGCTTGCCGACGGAAGCGGATGATATAGGCCAGGACAGCGAGTGGAACCAGCGCAATGAGCAGCAGCCCTACATAAGGCATGTATGTGTACCCGAACGCGTAGGCCAGGTCGTTGTTAGCCGATACGGCAATGTCGCTCCCAACCTCTGTCACCAGTGTGGGTCCGTTGGCGGCCACGAAAAGCAGCACGAGCAGTCCCACGGCCCATCTCCATTGCCGACGCTGGATGGAGGCAACGACCGCTACTACCCCCACAGCCAGGCAGAGTGCGGAGCCGGTCTCCCCAATAAGGTTCACCAGGATTGAGGGAAGCGCCGGTAGGAGTAGGTCCGTAACGCTTGGGAAGCCGCTGCCCATTGCGGGTTGTTGGACAGCATCAAGCAATCGGCCAAGCACAATAGAGACGCCAAGAGACACCAGCGCGATGATGGCAAGGATACGCAGCACACGATTCATGGAGATACCTCCCCAACTCAAGTTCACTGTTCGTAGTTGCGCCAGCATGCGAACGCGGGATACTGCATGCTGTGCGGCCGTCGAAGACAGCTGGAAGGTTTTGATGAGGTTGTTGCTGCCACTGGTGTACCGCTAACGCGACGGCTACCCTATTATACATGAGCTAGTCTGGTTGACTACTGGCTGAGAGTTCTGCTCATTCTGCCCGTCTGCGAGCTATCGCCGCTGCATCTACGCTGGGTCGTCGAGCAGGCCGAAGTTGGCGCGGGAGGGGAGCGCCGCGCCGAGAGCGATCAGCAGCAGCCCGGCGAGGCCGACGGGGACGAACGCCCACTGCGGCTGGTGCGCCATATCCCAGAATGCGCCGCCGAGCAGCGGTCCCAGAAACGCGACGCCGTAGCTGAGGGTGAGCGTCACGCCGGTCAGCCGGGCGACGGAGGAGCGGTCGAAGAGCAGCGCGGGCAGCCCGATGCCGAGCGCGAAGACGAACGATGAGCCGCCACCCAGACACGCCGCCCAGAACGGCTGCCATGCAATCGGCGCGATGACCAGCCCAAGAATCGCCACCAGACAGAGCGCGCCCGCCGCCACGAACGGCCAGCGGCGGCCAACCAGCCGCTGCGCGAAGACGGTGACCAGCAGCCCCACCGGCAATTGGATGGCGTTGAGGACGCCCAGCGCCAGCGGGGTCGCATCCTCCGCGCCGATGGCCTGGTTATAGGGTGGAATCCAGGCATTCATGCCAAAGTAGATGAGGCTGCCCGCGCCCAGCAGGATGCCCAGGCGGAGCGCGCTCACCCGGCGGCGTGCGGGAGCTTCTTGCTGCGCTGGCGTAGACGTGGCGGAACGCGCGGGCTGGGTCGCGGCGGCGGGCGGCGCGAAGATGAGCCAGAGCACCAGAACTATCACCGTCGGGATAGACCAGAGCAGCAGTGCGCCCGGCCAGCCATCCACGCCGAAGAAATAGCCCATCAGCGGTAATGTGAAGGCGGCGGCCAACGTCTCGCCGAGGATCAGCCCGTCGCTGAAGAGCGCGGCCACCAGGCCAATGCGCGTGGGGAACCACTGGCGCGCTAGCACCGGCACGGATGTCTGCGCCAGCGTGATGCCCGCCCCCAGCGCCACGGTGAAGAGATAGAGCGGGAACGCCGCGGGCCAGAGGCCGCGCAGCACTGACCCTCCCGCCAGTAGCGCCAGCCCCACCGCAACAATATGCCGACCGCCAAAACGCCCCGCCAGCAACCCAGCGGGCAAGGCGAAGGCGCACATCAGCAGGAGCGGTAACGAGGTCAGCAGGCCGGTTGCGGTATAGGAGAGACGCAGGTCGCGCTGAATCAGCGGCAGCACGGGCGGAACCGCCAGGATAACACTGCGCAGGTTGACGCCGACCAGGATGATCAACGCGAAGACGAGCAGCGTGCGCCCCCTGTCGGTCACCTGCTCGTCATGATCCGCGACGAGGATAGATGTGCCTGAGGATGGCGTGGCGCTGTCTGTGGCGCGGAGGCTGGGCGCCGCGGGATGCTCACTATGAGCCGACGACGGCGCGACGTTCTCCATGGACTCCTCTGATTTTCAGACGTTTGGGTAGGTCGATGTCAATGAAGAGTATCATAGGCGTCATGCAGAGATAGCGCCAGCGATACCCGGCATGGCTAACGATTTGACAGGCGTGCGCGGGTTGCATACAATCGCGGGGCATATATCTTCCCGTAAGAATGTGTGGGCAATCAGGGGTTGATGCGCTGGCGGGGATATCGCCAGATGGCTTCTGTCGTGGATGAGAAGCCCATTGGAGAGCGTTTATTCCGTGTGCCGCTCTGGCGGCGTTGGGTTGGGCAGGGAGGTTTGCGGGCATGCGATGGTCATACCTCGTGCGTCGTGCCAAAGGAACCGGACTCTATCAGGCGGCAGCGGTGAAGGGAATGCGACGACAGCGACGGCAACGTGTCGTCGGCGGCCTTATCTTGCTGGCGGGGATCGCGCCGCTGCTGCTCTCGGCGTGCGGCTTTCAGAGCAACACGGGCGCCTTGCTGGCTGCTGACCAGACCTTCGTCTATCCGTATTCACGCGGTGATAGCAGCACCACGACGGTGAAAGACCTGGTGCTCGATCCAGCCGCGATTGCCTACGCGGCGGACTCGACCTTCACCAGCATGATGTATTCGGGCCTGGTGACATTCTCACCGGACTTGCAGGTGGTTGGCGATGCGGCCACGAGCTGGGATGTCGACTCCACTGGAACGATCTATACCTTCCATCTGCGGCCTAATATGCATTTCAGCGATGGCACGCCGCTGACCGCGACGGACTTCGCCTATAGCATCAACCGCGCGCTCGCGCCAAACCTCTGCAGCAAGCTCGACGATAGTACCTACGGCGACCACGGCTCGCAATATTGCTTCCAGGGGCTGGTGCAGGGCTATCTGGGCCATATCGTCGGCGCGCTGGACTATAACAGTGGCACTGGCCCCGCCGTCAATGGCGAAGGCAACAATCCAAAGACCAGCGTCAACGTCATCGATCCGCAGACGCTGCAAATCCGCCTCGACGCCCCAATCGCCTATTTCCTCGAGGCGCTGACCTATCCATTCTCGTATCCGGTCGAGCAGAAGCTGGTCGAGCGCTATCCCAACGGAACCTGGGTGCAGCATCTGGATGAAGGCGGCACCAACGGCCCGTACAAGGTCGCGCAGTACGATGCGACCTCGAAGCCGCAGCAGATCATCCTCGAGGAGAACCCCTATTGGGAACAGGCCTGGGGCAAGAAGCTGACGCTGAAGAAGATCGTTCGCCCTATCTACCCGGTTGTGGATAACGAGTACGCGGACTATCGCGCGGGCAAGTGGGACTACACCGATGTGCCGTCGCAGAGCTACTTCACGGCGCGCGGCCAGAGCGACTTCAATCAGGTGCCACTGCTGGCTGAGAACTACTTCGGTCTCAACTTCGATAAGCCGCCGCTGAACAACTTGCAGGTGCGCCAGGCGCTCTCACTCGCGCTCAACAAGCAGCTACTGGTGGACCGTGTCGAGAATGGCGGCGCGATTCCGACGAACCACATCGTGCCGAAGGGACAGCCGGGCTACTATACTGGTCTGGTGACTCCCGGCTCGAACCCGACCCAGTCGCTCACGGGCGACCAGGCGCAGGCGCTGCAACTGCTGAAGGCGGCGCGCGCCACCTGCAATACGTTCGATCCGATCACCGGGCTGAAACCGCCGGAATGCCCCTACATTATGGGCTCCCACCCGGAGGCGATCAATATCAACGTCTCCAAGAACGCGACGCGCGTTGCCATCGCCACCTTCGCGGCGCAGCAGTGGAATACCATCCTGGGGCTGAACATCCAGGTGGTGCCAACGGATGGTCTTGGCAAGAATATTGTGGCGCACGGCCCATACCAGATGTGGGTGATCGGCTGGCTGGCGGACTATCCCGACCCGCAGGACTGGCTCTCGCTCCAGTTCATGTCCAACCCGCCCGCCACGCTCGAAAACCCTCATGCACAGACTGCCAATAACGCGTCGGATATTCACGATCCGAATCTCGACAAGCTCTTCAAGCAGGCCGATCTCGAGCGCGATCCGAACAAGCGTATGGCGCTCTACAATCAGGCCGAGCAGATTATCGTCAATGAGGTGCCGTGGATTCCCTACGAGCAGTCGAAGGCGCTCTGGCGGCAGCGTCCGTGGGTGCGCGGCTTCGGCCTGAACTCGCTCGGCCTGATGGTGGATACCGCCTGGCCAAATGTCTACATCGCCAGCCACTAGCGCGCTGTGGCGCAACAGTGGCGCAACACATGCATGTTTCTCACGCCGGGGTACATCACTTGTACTCCGGCGCTTTTATGCTCTGTTGTAGAATTATGCCCGGTGCGGCAACCGTGGCGGCTGGCGGCTGAAGCCGCGCCTAAGCGCCTCACGGTGTTCGGCGGCAAAGCCCGCCTGCGCGGGCTGCAGAGTGTGTCTCTCATTCTCTGGAGCCTACACAGGGCAGCCGCGCGTTTACGCACTGGGCGCCATACATTAAAT
>JAICKD010000193.1 GCA_025928125.1 Ktedonobacterales bacterium | reverse complement strand
CCGCGAATCGTCGCCGTCTCGCGCAGCATCAGGAAGGCCCAGACCGTGCCGAAGATGCCAATCGGCACGCTAATCAGGAAGACCATGCGCCAGTTGATCGTGGCAAGAATGCCGCCGAGAATCAGGCCCGCAAGTGAGCCGACGATGGCCGCCACCTGATTGATGCCCATCGCCATGCCGCGCTGGCGCGCCGGAAACGCGTCAATCAGAATAGCGGTGCTATTGGCGAAGAGGAAGCCCGCGCCGACGCCCTGCACCAGCCGAAAGATAATCATCTCCAGCGCGCCAGTATTCCCCTGGCTGGGCGTCAGAAAGAGCAGGATACTACCGAGTGTAAAGACGGCGAAGCCCAGATTGTAGAGCTTGACGCGGCCAAAGATGTCTGAGATGCGCCCGAAGGTGACGAGCAGCGTCGCGGTGACTACCATGTAGCCAAGCAGCAGCCAAAGAAAATAGTTGGTCTCGCCCGGCGCGAGCGGATTGATGCCGATGCCGGTGAAGATGGCGGGCATGGCGATCAGAATGATGCTGGAATTGACTGTCGCCATCAGCACGCCGAGGGTGGTATTTGAAAGTGCTATCCACTTGTAATTTTCTCCCGGTGGGAGCTCACGGCGTCGCTGGCGCGCTGCCTCCATCGTATCCTGTGCGGCGTTGCTCCTCGATGTTCGTTCAACTGTCATGGCGATGAGTGCTCTCTTCCCGAAAATATGGAAGTCGTGCCAGGAGAGTGGATGGTGGCACGACAGCGGGTGGCGTTGTGATGGGCCTGTGAGATCCGCAATCCAGTATAGTATGACGTTGCCGTTTACGTCAATGTTGATATCACGCGTCTGACTCAAGACTCGGCATGACTCTACGTATTTTCGCCCATGGTCGGATTGACGATAATGCGTAGCGCCGCTATACTGACCCGGTTGATACGTCCGCATGTGGTGAGCAAATTGCTCGCTCGTGCCAATGAGGAGGAAGACTCATGCGCGGTGGTGGCTTTGGGCTTGTCGTTGTTGCTGTTCTTTTGGCTATCGTTGTCGTGGTGAACAAATGGGTTGTCCGGTTCACTCCTGTTCACACGAACCGATACATCATCATTGTCGGAGCAGTCGTAGGAATCGTTGGCCTCATAATGGTGTTCTTGAGCATGCGCGGCAGCGCCAATAGCAAAGCTAGTTAGCTGTCTGGCTTCTCTTTGTAGGCGAGTCACGCGAAGCAAGGCATTTACCTCACGCCCAGGGGTGTGCGCTGGTCTCGGATGAGACTTGCCGCACCCCTCGCGTATGCGCTCTTTTCCTACTCTCTTTCTATCTCACCTATTTCCCTGCCCCTGCCAGACAACAGGCCATTGTGCGTATAATATCCAGCGACGACACTGTTTATCTGTAGCGCCGCGCATCGGCATCGGGCAGGAGGAGGCGATATGCCGCTCGCAGGCAATCTGCGCCAGGCGTCCCTTCTCAATATCCTCAGAACGATTGCCCTCGAACAGCGCGATGGCTGCCTGACGCTAACACGAGGCCACCTGCGCGCTGAGATTTACTTTCGGCGTGGACAGTGGCTGGCGGCGGAGCGAGTGCCGGTTGGCCCACCGCTGACCGAGCAATTCGTCGCCATGGGCTACATGTCGCCAGGCCAAATCGAGGAAGTCATTCTGGTGCCATTCGATGAGGCCGCCGTGCTGCCCGACGGTCAGATCGTTCAGGCGCTCATGGCCGACGGGCTGCTCACGCGCGAACAATTGCAGTACTGGGCGATGAGTGACGCCATCGCGCTCGTCAACGCGGTTCTCGGTTGGCCCGACGGCGATTTCTCCTTTGTCGACGGCATCCACCCGCCGCAGGAGCTGGTGCTGGTCTCGATCCCCATCGAGAACATCGTGGCATCGCTTGGACCAGTTGACCAGTCGCCAGCCGCGCAGCATACCGGCCAGAATCCCGCCAGCATCGCCCTACGCCCTGACACGGTGCTGACCTTCGCCGATATCCCGGACACGGGCCAGACGGTGGAAATCTCGCAGGAAGAGTGGATGGTGCTGGCGCAGATAGATGGCGCGAATCCACTTGGCGTGATCGCCGCAACGCTTCAGATGGACGCGCGGCGGCTGGTAGAAATTGCCCATCACCTACTGGGCCGTGGCCTGCTGGCGCCCGCCGCGCCACCATCTCCGTACGGCTGAGACGCTGGCGGTTGAAACCGCGCCTGAACGGCCTCGCTTTGCTGCGCTCGCTCCGCCACAAAACCCGCCTGCGCGGGTTTCTTCCGGATCCGCCTGGCGGATTGTCCAAAAGGGTGCTTCTGATTCCCCTCCCCTAAAAGGGAGGGGGCTAGGGGGAGAGGGCCGAGGCGGAGTTACACCTCATTCTCCCACGGCAGCGCGTCGTTGAGCAGCAGCGCTGGGACCATCTCGCCCTCGGCGACTTTGCCCTCACCCTCCGCGATCACCAGATAGGCGGATGCCCCCTGGAGCGACGAGATCAGATGTGAGTCCTGGCGGCCGGTCTGGCGCGCTTCGAGGATGCCATCATGAGACAAGAGCCTGACGCGCACGAAATGGCGGCGGTCGCCACGCTCGATAGCACTTCCTATCAGCCGCGCCTTAACCATAGGCCGCTCGACCTGGGCGCAGCCGAGCATGCGGCGGATGGCAGGCCGCCCAAAAAGCTCGAACGTGACGGCGGCGGAGGCGGGATTGCCGGGCAGTCCTAGCAGCGGCGTCTCACCAAGCAGACCGAAGGCCAGCGGCTTGCCTGGTTTCATGCGCACGCGCCAGAAATCGATATTGCCATTCTCTGCCAGAATCTGCTTCACAAGGTCATAGTCGCCGACGGAGACGCCTCCCGAGGTCAGGATGAGGTCGGCGGTGCGCGCCTGGTCGAGCTTTGTGCGAATCTCATCGGTGCGGTCGCGGGCGATGCCAAGCGGAATCGGTTCCCCTCCGGCGCGCAGGACCGCCGCGATCAGGTAGGGCGAGTTGGTCTCGCGAATCTGGCCGGGCTGGGGCGTCTCGCCGAGCGGGGCAAGCTCATCGCCGGTCGCGAGAATGGCGACCCGCGGGCGGCGCGTCACCCGCACCGGATGGATACCCGCCGCCGCCAGTAGCGCAATCTCCGCCGGGCCAAGCTGCGTACCCGCGGCAATCAGGCGCATGCCGGGCCGAATATCACCTCCCGCCGGTCGCATGTTATTGCCGGAGGAGACCGTCTGGCGCACCGTCACCATGCCATCGGCGACCTCGGTCAACTCCTGTTGCAGCACCGCATTGGCGCCATCGGGTACGGGCGCTCCCGTCAGAATGCGCACCGCCTCTCCCGGCGCGACGACGCCCGCGTAGACGCGTCCGGCGGGAACCTCGCCCGCCAGCCGCAGCGTGACAGGCGTCTCTGGTGTGGCGCGCTGGGTGTCTTCCGCGCGCAGGGCGTAGCCATCCATCGCGGAGTTGATGAACGGCGGTGTCTCGTCGTGCGCGATGGCGTCTTCGGCCAGGATGCGGTCGAGCGCGGTGGTGAGCGGGATCGCCTCGGCGGGCAGCGGCGCGTGTGGCGCGATAGCCGCCAGGATGCGCGCGCGCGCTTCTTCTACAGTCAGCATAGTCTTGTCTTTCTCGCGGAGCGTTTCTGCATACTTCCATAACTATACCGCGCCGGGAGGCAGCGCCCCAGGTATCCTGTGTCAGGCGTCAGGCGCTGTAGACCGCGAAGTTGGCGAACGTCGCCTCGACGCCGTTGTCAGGAGTGAGCACGCCCGCGCGCCCGGTCAGCGCCACGCCGCCAGGGATCTGCGTCTGGAAGATAAATGCGCCGTTGGCGAAGAGGGTCAGCGTCTTCGTGGCAGGGTCCAGCAGTATAGCAAGCGTGTTGGTCTGTCCGTCGCCGGTCTTCAGCGATGGGACGACGCCGCCAGTTAGAAAGACCAGTCCGGTCTCCGGCTGCTGCAACCAGATCTCGAAGCGCCCATTGGACGTGATCAGATAAGAGTAATAGGTGTCGCCCTTCTGCGCCGTCGAGGCGAGGAAGCGCATGCCCGCGTGATCGCCCGCCGCGCCCTTGACCAGCGAGACATCGACGCTGGCCACGTATGCGCCCTTGGGCATCGGCGCGCTGGTGGGCATATCGGCGAAGAGCGGCGTCTTTGCCGCATTGAGCAGGTGCAGCCGGTGGTCTGTGCCGAAAAATACGCTCTTGCCATTGACCGTCCACGCCGCTGGACTGCCCGTAAGCGTGTCCAGATAGACCGGCTTGCTGCCGAGCGCGGCGCGCAGTTGTGCCTCCGCCTGGCTCTGCGGGCCGGGCGATGGACTGCTCCCGACAACAGGCGTGCTATTTGCGCCAGAGGCGCCCGAAGGATCGAGCCGCGCGCGCAGATTGCCGATGCCGGTGATGAGGAGCAACAAGGCGACCACGCCGACAAGCAACAGCCCCGTGATGAGCGTTGCCCTTCGCCGGGTGCTGCTCGGCGCATCATCCCATGTTTCCTCGACCTTTGGCCCCTCCGACACATGCAGCAGGCGCTGGATGCGCGTGCGCTGTGGCGCATTCGCATTGGCGACAACTGGCCGTCTGCCGCTTCGCGCTGACGCTGGCGCTGGGGCCGCCGAGAAGCCCATCTGCGCGAGGGTGCGTTTTGTCGGCCTCTCTCCTGTACCTTCATCCCAGTCCGCGTTGGCGCCACTGGCTGACGGCGCCATGCTTCCCCCGCCTGCCACAGCGTCACTCGCCGAGAGCGCGTCATCGAGCGCCCGGGCAAATTCGACAGCGTTGACAAATCGCTGTTTTGGCAGCGGCGCCAGCGCGTGGAGCAGCACGGCGTCCAGTGTGTCATCCAATGCCGGATTGAGCCGCGAGGGTGGAATGATTGCCCGTGGAGAGTTGCCGCTCAGAACTCGCTGCGCCTCCGCCGAGACTGGCCGGATACCTGTCAGCAGGTAGTAGGCGAGCGCGGCGAGACCATACTGGTCGGACGCTGGCGCTGGGTCACCCTGTAGCTGCTCGGGCGCGACCCACGCGAGTTGCTCGACGGCCCATTCCGGCGGCACCGGCCCCGGATGGAGCAGCGAGGCGATGGCGGCCTGGGCGAGAAAGGCGTGGCCAAAATCGCTGATGGCGACGATGGGCGAACCGTCGGCGGCGGTGCGCATAAACAGGTTGGTCGGTTTGAGGTCGCCATGTGTCAGCCCCTGTGCATGGATATCGGCGAGGGTGCTGGCGACCTGAGCGATGATGCTGGTGACGACGGTGGGGCGCAATGGCAGCGTCACGCTGGACTGGCTGCTGTTGAGCGTGTCGCCGAGGGAGCCGCCATGGGCAAACGCCATCACGATAGCCAGGTCGTTGCCTTCGATGGCGTTGTTGTAGCACGGCAGAATGTGGGGATGCTTCAGCGACGCCGCCAGTTGTGTCTGGCGCATCAGCTCCTGCGCGACCGGCTCGCTCCGGGCATCGCGATAGACCTTGACGGCGACTTGCCCAGACACTGGCCCATCGAGCGGCGACTCCGCAAGGTAGACCTCGCCTGCTCCGCCGCGTCCTAGCAGCCGTAACAGCCGATAGCCATCGAAGGAGGCGCCTTCCAGTGTCACATCATCCTCCGCCTGTTTTTGTGTTCGTCAGGTGCGCAACCCAACCATCGACGCGGGCGCTCGCGCAACGCCAGTATCAAATGCCGCCCGTCAGGACGTCAAGCGGAGGGGACGATGCGCCTAGAGGACGGCCCCCTCCCCTAACCCCTCCCCCATAGGGAGAGGGGAACCAGAGTCGCCCTCTGACCCGGCGCGTGAACGCGCGGCTAAGGGCTGCGTTACGCTCCGCCGCAAAGCCTGCCTGCGCAGGCTCCAGAAATGGGTGACAAGTTCGCCTCTATTTTGAGGCCGCGGAGGCGGCCTTTGTGGCCGGAGGCCCATAGGCGCGGCTTTAGCCGCCAGCCGTGGTGGCTGTTATACTTTGTGTGAACGCCGCTATCATCTTTCACCTGTCACCTGCCCGCCACGAGCCAGCAAGGAGCCACCAGTGGAACTCTCGCGCCGCCTGCAAAGCCTCCCGCCATATCACTTCGCCGCCTACGCCCGCAAGATCGCCGAGAAACGCGCATCGGGCGTCGATGTCATCAGCCTCTCGATGGGCGATCCCGACCTACCGACACCACCCGAGGTACTCGACGCGCTGACCACCGCCGCGCACGATCCGGCCAACCAGCGCTATCCCGAATACGCAGGGATGCCCGAGCTACGCCAGGCGTACGCCGACTGGTTCGGTCGCCGCTTCGGCGTCACGCTCGATCCCGCGCGCGAGGTGCTGCCGCTGATCGGCTCGAAGGAAGGGCTGGCCCACCTGCCCGCCGTCGTCATGAACGAGGGCGATGTCGCGCTGCTGCCCAACCCCAACTATCCGGTGGCGGCGACGGCGGTGGCGATGATTGGCGGCGTGGCGCATGATCTGCCGCTCTCCGAAGAGAACGGCTG
>JAICKD010000645.1 GCA_025928125.1 Ktedonobacterales bacterium | reverse complement strand
TGTTATGGCGCTCGGTTTTCTTGTAGCTATTTCATCGCCGCTCGCTTCTATCACCGCGTTCGCGCAACCCGCTGGTAAAACCATACAGGCTGCATCCGCTCCCGCCGGGCATGTCACCATCCTCGTGCTCGACATGTCCGGCTCGATGGGGAGCAACGACCCGAATGGGCTGCGCTGCTCGGCGGCCAACGCCTACATCGATTTGAGCGGGCCAGGCGATTTCGTCGGCGTCGTCGGGCTTGATAATACTGGCCCAACGGGTGGCGCACATAACTTCCCACTGGCGCAGGTATGGGCCGAGCCGAGCGAGATGGCTACGCTTGCCGCGCGAACACAGTTGCACAACACCATCGCTACCAAGTCGCATAACTGCAAGCCTGACTCCGCCACACCCACCTACGACGCCTTGCAGCGCGCGTTGACGATGCTCACCAGCGCCACCGCGCAGACGCATCTGCCCGGCTCCGTGATTCTCTTGACCGACGGCGTGCCAGCGCCGCAACAGAACGAACAGATCAGCGCCATCCAGAGCGACCTGGTGCCGCAGTTCAAGCAGCGCGACTTCCCGGTAGATACGGTGGCCCTCGGCGCGGATGGCACGCTGCGGTCGTTCCTGAGCGACCTCGCCAACGCGACCGGCGGCGCCTACTACGACGATGGGCATGGCGTGGTGAGCGGTGTCTCGCCGTTGAATATCGCGCCGTTCTTCGTGAGCATCTTCGCCCAGCGCAATGGCCGCACGGTGACGCATGACATCCCGCCGACGGCGCTATCCGGCGGCACGGTCTCGCGCAACTTCTCCATCGGCGCCTTTGTCTCGCATCTCGATGTCGTCGCCGTCAAAGACTCGACGAGCGCCCGCGTCACGCTGACCGCGCCCAACGGCCAGGTCTTGCCGCCAGCCGTCGCCGGGACGTTTATCTCTAGTGACCCACACTATGTGATCTTTAGCGTGGACCACCCGCAGAGCGGGGCGTGGCAGCTGAATGTGACTGGCTCCGGGCGCTTCCTGATGGACAGCCTCAAGCTCTCGACCCTCGGCCTGAGCATCCTCGCGCCCGTCTCCGACACGCCGGAGCCGCTTGGCCAGCCGCTGACGGTAAGCGCGACGCTCAACGATAACGGCACGCCGATCACCGGCAGCCGCTATAGCATGAACGGCACAATTGCCTACAGCGGCGGCGCGGGCAGCTATACCCAGGAGTTCGTGCTGGACGACCACGCCAGCCCAGGTACCTACTCGACGCAGATTACGATTCCAACTACAGCGCCTGCTGGATCGTATACTATTTCTATCGCTGCGCGTGAGGTAAGCGATACCATCGCCAGCGCCAATCGCCTGGTGCGTATCGAGCTTTTCCCGTCGCCGCTGCTCGTCGCCCCCTCCACCGGCAAACTCACCACCGACACCGTGGCCACGAACGTGACCCAATGGGATCCCGCCCTGCGCGCGATCTATGGCGTGCCGTTTGGCGTGTTGACCTGGCTGAGCGGCTGGCCGCTGCAGGGGCATCCCGTGGTAGACGGCGCGCGGCTCGACGGCGCGGTCCAGCTCGATGGCAAGCCCTACACCAACGCCAACGTCAGCGGCTCGGCCACGCGCGCTGGCTCGAAGACGACGATTCCGCTACACATCTCGACCGGCGATAACGGACACTTCACGACTGCCTTCACACCCAATGGCGACGGCCAGTACGCGCTGACGTTCAAGACGCAGGGCAGCTTCAAGGACTCGCACGGCGACCTCGGCACGACCACCCGCACGGTGGCGCTCAAGACGCAACCCGCCTCGCCCGTGCAGGAGGCCATCGCCTGGGCGATCACGCTGCTCTACCTCTTCATTCTTGCGCTGATCGTGCTGCTGATCCGCTACGCCATCTCGCAGAAGCCATTCGGGCGGCTGGTCTCCAACGATGGCGGTGGCGGCGAGGAGTTCTCCCGCGCGCGGCGCGGCGTCTATGGGCTGCTGCATCCGGGTACGGTGCTCTCGCAGCAGATGGGGCTTGATCCCGGCCTGATCTTCCACTTCCAGCGCGGCAATCGGATTACCGTCGAGGGCAACGGCGGCGGGCGGCGGGCCTACCGGCTTGCTGGCGAGCCTGTTCCAACCAGTCCCGTCTCCGCCGCAGAGTCGCTGCTGACGACGAACGAGGGTATGTCCTATACGGTCAGCGCGTCGAGCAGCGATGAGTTCCTGGACGAAGAGGAGGGCGCGCGGCGCGGTGGACTCCTGCGCCGCAAATCGGCCAGCGACGACTACCTTGACGATGACGACGCGGGCGGGCGGCGCGGGCTGTTTGGGCGGCGTTCTCGCGGCAGTGACTACGATGACGATGAGGATCGCGGCAGCCGACGCACATCGCGGCGCGCGCGAGACGACTACGACGATATGAACGACTACGGCTCCTCGCGCTCGCGCGGCAGGTCGCGGAGCCGTTCGCGTGACGCTGATTTCGACGACGACTACTCTTCGAGCGCGCGCCCCCGTAAATCGCGGCGCGACGACGATTATTGACTGCCAGCCTGGGCGCCAAGCGCCTCGCTGGTGGATAGCCCGGCGAGGAGCGGCCTATAGACGTAAGCACAGCGCGTGATGATGAACAGGGGTGATGACATGGGCATGGGCGACACAGATACGACACTTAACGCGGTAAATATGACGGAAGACCGACCACGATCAGCGGCGGAGTCGCAGATTGCAGTGCCATCGCTCAATATCTTTCTGGGCAGCACCCCGGCGTACTCTGC
>JAICKD010000877.1 GCA_025928125.1 Ktedonobacterales bacterium | reverse complement strand
CTTCAAGGGGCGCGAGAAAGAGGCGCTACGCCGCTGCGCCCAGCGTATCGCCCAGCACGACCTGCCGATGAAGCTGGCCGAGGCCGAATACACGTTCGACGGCAGCCGCCTGACCTTCTACTTCACGGCTGAAGAGCGGGTGGACTTCCGGGCGCTGGTACGTGACCTGGCGGCAACATTCCACACCCGCATCGAGCTGCGGCAGATTGGCGCGCGCGACCATGCCAAGCTGCTCGGCGGCGTGGGCATGTGTGGCAAGACGCTCTGTTGCAGCTCCTGGCTGACGGAGTTCAATGTCGTCTCGATTCGCATGGCCAAAGAGCAGGGGCTGCCACTCAACACCAGCAAGATATCGGGCGTCTGCGGGCGGCTCTTGTGCTGCCTCTCGTATGAGAATGACAACTACATCGAGGCGAAGTCGCGCATGCCCGCCTACAATGAGACGGTGATGACCGCCAGCGGGCAGGGGCGGATCGTCGGCATCAATGTGCCACGTGAATCGGTCGAGGTGATGCTGGAGAGCGGCGCGACGGTAACGGTGCCTGTGCGCGAATTATCCGGCTATGAGCCGCGAACAGCGCCGATAGGATTCACAGGCCCCGCAGTCGGAGCCGACGGCCATTTCAGCGGCTGCGGCACCTGCGCCCACAACACCATCAATATCGCCGCACGCGAGGCGGATGGGGTCGCTCCCGCCAGAACATCGTCTTAGCGGGCGGCATCCTGATCGAGCGCCGCATGGGCGAGCCGAATCACCTGCGGCGTCACCACCTCCAGACTGCGAGTGGCGCCAGCAAGGGTCTCGAAGCACTCGAAGCTGGTGAGTGTATAGAGCATGTTCACCAGTTCATCGAATGCTGCCATATCTATCTGAGACTGGCTGAATATTCGCCGCACCAGCACCCCAAGCCCTTCGCGCCGACGCCCATCGCGTGCTCGTATCACCTGCCCAAAGTCAGGATCGAGCGCTGCCAGACCCCGCAGCCGACGGAGCACCAGCCGGTCAGACTCCCAGAAGCGGGCGAACACGGTTATATATTGGTCAAGCGCATCGCGTGGGTCGGCGCGACGAAACGCATCGGCCAGCTGCTCCATCCCGCCACTGCTTGCCAGCGTGTCACAGAGCGCCTCCAATAGGCCAATTTTCGAGCCGAACTGATGATAGACCGTCATGCGCGCGACATCGGCCTGGCGCGCTACCGCCTCCATCGAGAAAACGGTGAAACTCGCCCCACCGGCGATAAGCTCACGGGCGGCGTTAATGATGCGGGCGCGGGTCTCGTCGCTGGCGGCCTGGCGACGACCAAGCTGGTAAGAACGTGGACTCATAGTGACCTTGACACTCCCTGACAATACATTGTACAGTCTGTACATCCAAATTAATTGGGTGGGCTGTCCATATAATATCGCATCCGCTGAGCAGAAGAAAGGGCCATTCGCATGGATACGCACGAGCAGCTACCGGAGAGCCAAGCCGGTAATCGGCGATTGCGCGGCAAGGTTGCCATCATTACCGGGGCCAGCCGTGG
>JAICKD010000631.1 GCA_025928125.1 Ktedonobacterales bacterium | reverse complement strand
GCTCTTTACCGTCGTCGGGCTATTGGCTGGTAATGTTATCCATCAGCCAGGTGGTCCCGTCAAACTGGCTGAGCGCAATCGAGTAGACGACGGGACTGCCAGGAGTGTTGGCGCGCACAGTCTGCACTAACGCGGTGGCATGGCTCGATCCATCGGTATCTACCGAGAGGATGTGGAATGAGATGACTTTGCCATAGCGCGAGTCATCCGCGCGCAGATTCTGGGTGAACACGTCTTGCGACGCGGTGTCGTTGTGGCTGGCTGAGGCAAATTGCCAGGCGCGTGAGAAGTCGTCCTGCTGGAGCGCGTTGAAGTATCCGGTGATCGTTGCTTGCGGCGTCGAGCGGTCAGGCGGAGCCAGTCGCGGCACGATCATGAATGTCGCGATACCCACCGCTACCAGGATGAATACCAGCGCGATGCCAATCAGCAGCGGTCCGCGACCAGAAACCCCTCGGCGAGGCCCAGCCGTGACATGCTTGCGACCGACCACTGATTCCCGTATGCGCTCATGCTCCGCCGCCGTCGCATCGGGTGAGCTTCGCAACGCTGGTTTGCTGGCGCGGCCTGCGGATGCCATCACCGACGGCTGGGACGGTGGCAGCGGCGGCAGCGACAGATCGATCTGGCCCATATTGTTCATGCTGCTCACGCTTCCCATATCGTTCACCGATGGATGGGAACCGGTAAACGAGGGATATCGTGATGGTGGCGGCGATGGCGTGCGCGGAGGCGCGTTCGACGGCGCGCGCTGGTTGTATTCAGGGTTGCCCGCAGGCATCGAGCGCGAGTAGGGTTGCGGCTGTGGCGCAACTCCGCCTCGTAGCGGCGCGGACGGCATGGAGCTGGGTGGCGGTGACATGGGCGCGCCCCATCCTGGCACATACGAGGGAGCGGACGTACCGGATGGCCCCTGCCCGCGTGGCGTCCCAGAAAGCGGCGACTGGAAGGTCATCGGCGCGCCAGAGAGCGCTGCGGCAAACTCGGCTATCGACTGAAATCGGTCCGCCGGGCGCATGGCCATGGCGCGACAGATAGCGGCGTCGGTCAGTTGGCTGATCTCTCGATTATAGAACGCCGGGTGAATGAGATCGGGGTCCTGCGTCACTCGATCAATCGCGGAGACAGGCACCTGCATCGTCAACAGATGATAGAGCGTTGCGCCGAGCGCATAGACATCTGACCACGGACCGCTCTTGCCCGCCACGGTATATTGTTCGGGTGGCGCGTATCCCTCAGTGCCAGCCTTGCGGACAAATGTCGCGGTACGGCCCGCGCCGGGCAGATGCTCCTTGGCGATGCCAAGATCCACCAGCACGGGATGCCCGGCTGGGGTGACGATGATGTTGGCCGGCTTCACATCGCGGTGGAGAATCGAGGGTCTGCGCGTATGCAGATACTGCAATGCGTCGCAGATAGGGAGAATCCAGGCGATCACCTGCTCTTCAGACAGGGGGCGGCCTCCCTGGTTGTACAGCTTCTGCTCGAGGTTCTCGCCGTCAACGAAGTCCATCACGAGATACAGACGAGAGCGCCACTCGAAATATTCACGCACCTTGGGGATGTGATTGTGGTCGAGCGCCTGAAGCCACTGGGCCTCATGCTCGAACTGACGGCGAGCGGAGCGGGATTGGTCGGCCATCTCCTTGAGGGCGTAGATGTTCTGTTTGCCAAAGAGGATGTCGAGCACACTGTAGACGGTACCCAGACCACCTCGCCCGACGATGGCATTGACTCGATAACGCTCATGGACAACGGCGCCCAGCGGCAATGGGTTCAGCGCATTGTGGTCCATGCGGCCCGCCTCCCTCATCCCCCACACAGGCTCCGTTGCCTCTGACTCCCAAATCGCGCACGGCCTCGCCTCCACGCAGGCATGGCATGGCGCCAGTATATCGGCCTGAGCCTCTTCCCGTCAATGTTTGCGCCGTCATGGCTAGCGACTTGTGACCAATCTAACAAAAGCAGGCGAGGGAAACCCCGTTCTTCGCCTGCCAATCGTGAGGGAATAGGTCTTCGCTAACCTTCGTCTGGCGTTTGCGTCAGGCTGGCGATGTGGGCGGCGTGCGCCTCGCGCGTGACATACGGCCAGTGTTGTGTCTGGTCGCCGGAGTCGTAGTTTTCGCGCAGACCTGGCGCGGCAAGGTCCCAGTCGGGTCGGCAGGCGCGCGTGACCTCTCGCAAGTCCTGCCAGAGATCCTCGGTAGACGGACGACCCCAGAACCAATAACCATTGTAGATTTTGTGGGTAGTAAGCCCCGGCGCAAGCACAAACGTATACGGGATCATCGGGTTGTGGTAGGGATCGGTGTATTCCTGAATGTCGAGATCCTTCTGCACTTTGCGCCCGGAGTCGGAGAGAAATGTCCACTGCGCGCCTACGGCGTCCCGGAGCGCATTAGTTTCGAGCAGGTTATCCGTTGAGATAGTGACAATTTTCGTGTAGGCGACGGCGATTTTGGGATAGAATCGCGCCAGCTCTAGATGCTGCTGGTGATCCTTTGGGCAGTAGTGGCCGCGCGAGAGGATGAGGATCATTGGGTCGTTGCCTTGTAATTCGCTGAGCGTGCGGCGCGTGCGCGTGTGGTCAGTTAGTTCGTAGTCGGGAAATTTCGCGCCAGGAACGACGTCGGGTCGCATGAAAAGCCCACTTTCATTGATCGGCAACCAGCGTGGTCACATACCAATACTACAGAAAATATAGCGTGGCGAGCCGTCAGTTGTGAAGGAGCGAGCCGCCGCACGTGTTATAATGCGGGCAATGCCCACTGGGTCG
>JAICKD010000148.1 GCA_025928125.1 Ktedonobacterales bacterium | reverse complement strand
CAGATCGATGCAGGCAGATGAGCCTCCCAATCCCAAGCAAGATTCAGAACGGCTTCGGAGCCTTTATGAAGACAACTTGCATGTCATCTATCGCTTCATCTACAGCAAGGTAGGCAACCGGGAAGAAGCGGAAGATTTGACGTCGCAGGTCTTCATCAAGGCAGTGCGCGGCATCGACAGCGCGCGGGGATCGGCAAGCATCCAAAGCTGGCTCTTCCAGGTAGCGCGCACGACCATCGCAGACCACTGGCGCTCGTTCTATCAACTGCGCGCCCACTCGCTCGATGATCTGTTAGAGGCGGGATGGGAAGGCCCAGCGGAAAGTCAACCGGTGGTCGCTTCGACCACACCGCAAGACCGCGTAAGGCGCCTGCTCGATCAGTTGCCCGAACACTATCGTGACGTCTTGACATTTCGCTTCTTGCTGAATCTATCGATCAAAGAAACGGCTGCCCGCATGGGCCTCTCTGAGGCGAACGTCAAGGTGTTGCAGTTCCGCGCCCTGAAAAAGGCCGGACGCCTGGAGCTAGAAGGAGTCCAGCAGGTTGCCGAATGAGACACACGTCGGTATCTGCAAATTACAATCGCATGCTCATGCCGCTGGCGGCGCCAGTCTGCGCTATCTGGAGCACTGATGGGATCACATGACGATGATGACAACTTGATAACGCCGGACGAGCCAAAAGTTCCCTCCGCGGACACCGTGGAGCAGTATCTGCGGCTGCACGAGCATATCGAGCAGCTACGGCAGGATAAGCGGCCAGCACGGCCCGGCAAGCTGACACCTGAAGAGGCGCGCACCTACCAGGCCGCAGCGCTCTTCCGTGCGGCGACGCCTGGCGCGGACGAGCCTGACCCTGACTTTGTTGCGTCATTGCGCGCCAGGTTAGAGCAGGAAATTTCCACTCCTCCAACCACCAGGGCGCTACGAGCCGCGCGCGGGCGTGTCTCGCGTCGCGGATTGCTCGCGGGCGGCATCGGCGCGGCTGCCGCTGCGGCGATTGGCGTTGCCGTTGGCTCGGCGCTCCCACATGCGTCAAACCAGACCCCAACATGGACGACTCTGATTAATCAGGGTAGTGGCATCTGGCAAGCGGTAGCCACCACGGATGAGATCCCGGTGGGCGGAGTTAAGCGCTTCGTCACCGACGCGGTTGTCGGCTTCGTGCGGCATACCGGCGAAGGCTATCTTGCGCTCTCGGGCGCATGCACTCACATGGGCTGCCTGCTGAACTGGAACGCCGGAGCGCGCACCTACGACTGTCCGTGCCACGGCGGACGCTTCACTGAGACCGGAATGTCCGCGCCTAGTTCGGCAGTCGAGTACAATCCACTGCCGTCGATCCGGACCAAGGTGGAAGATGGCAAGGTATGGGTCTACGTTGTCTCCGCGCCGCCGTCCGACACCCTGCCAACGCCTGACGGCACGGGTGGCTACCCAACCCGGTAGGGCCGCATATATCATGCGCGGAGACGCGAAGGCAGGATGCCCAGCGACTCGCGATACTTGGCCACAGTCCGGCGCGCCAGATGGATTCCCATCTCGTCCAGACGCCCCGCCAGCGCCTCATCACTGAATGGTCTGGTTGCCTTCTCCTCTGCGATCAACTCGCGCAGATAGTCTTTGGCGGCGAGCGATGCATCGAAGAAATCATCGAAGGCGATGGTGCGCCCTTCCGGCAACAGAACGTATTTCCCGGCGGTTGCGCGGCTCACGGTGGACTCGTGCAGCCCAACGTGTTCCGCCAACTGTCCGCGCGTAAGGGGCTTGAGACAGCGAACGCCTTTCTCAAGAAACTCTGCCTGAAAGTGAATGAGCGCGTTTGAGATGGTCGAAAGCGTCTCCCAGCGTTGACGCATGCAAGACATGAAAAACCGGGTCCGGGTCACATATTCGCGAACATGCTGTTTTCCAGCCTCATCGAGTCCCGCAGACGACGCATGGTGTGATTTCGACTGTCGATACAGCGCCCGGTACATGCCGCTCATGCTGAAATTGAAGCGACGCATTTCGACGACTTCGGCTTCGAATCCATTCACCGTACTGCGGATGACGACATCGGGTCTGACGACCATACTTCGCTCGGCAGGTAACGTCAGCCCCTGGCCGGGTACATCACCTGATTCGAACGCATGAGTGGGATAGGGGTTGAGATTGGAGCGGATGAATTGCCATGCCCTCATCACCTCAGGAGCCGTGGCGCCGATTTCCCGGGCAATCTCGGCAAACCGCCGCTCGCCCAGCTCACGCATGTATTCCGCCACCAGTCGCGCCGCCAGCGGAGATACTTCTTCGCGTGCTGAGAGGTGCGAGAGTTGGAGACACAGGCATTCGCCAAGGTCACGGGCTCCAATGCCTGGCGGATCAAGCGACTGAAGGAGCGCAAGCGCCGCCTCAACACGTTCGCATGCTACCGACAACTCCTCGGCGACTTCTTCGACAGTTATCGTCAGATAGCCATGCGAGTTGAGGCTGCCTATGAGAAACTCGACGATAGGGTAGTCTTCATCTGACACGGTTGCCCCAAGTTGGCGCAAGAGATACTCGTAGAGCGTCGCCCCAGAACAGACCAATTCGAGCGGGTCGAAGTCACCGTCGTCGTTGACAGCCGTAGCGTTCCGCAGATCGCCATATTCGTCCCATCCGGCGATCTCACCTCGCCCGTCGCCTGGGGGTTCGGTATACTGTTCGCACCTGGGACAGAGGCCACCGCGCAGATTTGTGCCACACCGCTGACACTGGACGACTTCCTCGACCTCCAGCGCTGGGTTTTCCGCGAGTTCCCTCGCGATGGCCTCCTCCAATTCCTGCGCCGAATATTGCAGCATGGTAATCGAAGCGATCAACTTCGCCGATATGTTGACGCCATGTTGCTGCGACGGCAATTGTAACTGGTCAAGGATCATTCCATACGCCCCTGCCTGTTACCAGGTTTCATGGGCCATCCAGAGGTGACCCAACGACACTGACACTCATGCTATCCGATGCCAAGCTCCCAACGGGCATCTTCGGTCATCTTGTCAGGTGTCCACGGCGGGTCAAACGTCAGTGTCACATTGACGCGTTCCACGCCCGCCACCTGACGCAGGTGGTCTTCGACATCCGCCATCACTTCGGGCGCTACAGGGCATCCAATCGCTGTGAGCGTCATCAGGACGTCGACGCTGTTTTCTTCAAGGCGAACGTTATATACCAGCCCCAGATCAACAATGTTGACTGGAATCTCGGGATCATAGACATCGCGTAGCTGCTCGAATATCTGCGCAGGTTCGATGGGTGTCTCACCTACGATTTCGTACTTTTCAACCTCTTCGGCCATGGACGTGACTCCTCAAAACGCTTCTGTTGATGCCCCAGGCAAGACAGTTCACCAGCGGCCAGAAAGGCGCAGGCCGCATAAATCCACTATACTCCAATTCGACTGGACTATCCAAGTTTGGCAAGGAATGCAGCAAGACCGCCATCACCCTGCTCCGCGTGCGCCCTGAGTTCCTCCATGGCAACACGCAGGGCAGGCGTTACCAGCAAATCTCCGTAGATGATGCCATCCCACACCTCATCTACGGCGAATAACTTTCCGCCATTGGTCTCGGTTGGATGAAACTGATAGGGTCCGTCCGACACGGTGGCATAGAGCGCGGTAATCTCGGTCTCTGGCTCTGACCGGACAAGCGCTTTGCTGATATAGGTCAATGGGACCGAAATGCCCAACTCTTCGGCCAGCTCGCGCTCAGCGGTGGTCGCGTAATCCTCACCACTCGCAACGTGGCCGGAGGCTGAGGCGCAGTAATACCCAGGGAACAGGTCTTTGCTTGCGGAGCGGCGTTGCAGCAACAGACGCCCATCATGCGCGAACACAAGCACCTGCACGCTGCGGTGTATGAGCGCGGGGTCGCGATGCGCCTCGCCCCGGCGCACCTGCCCAATGACATGATCGTTGAGATCAACGAGGTCGAAGATCTCGTCAGGATCATCCAGGATCTGACGAGAATCTTGAGCAACAGCATCGTCTGGCGGCATCGGCATTGAATCCTCCGCCTCATTCTATCATGCGAACCCAAGCGAACCGGCTCGTCTATCGCGGTTTATGGAGCCGATGTCACCGTGAAGTTGGACATATGCGGCCAGCCCGCAGTATCTCCATTGCCCACCGCCAGCACGCCCCATGAGGTAAATGCCAGTGGCGCTACGGCGGGATCGGTTGTGGACGCCCCGGCGGCTGCGGTCGGAGTGCTGGTCGGTTTGGCCGTCGCGGTTGCATGTGGTTTAGCTGTGGCGCTGGCTCCTGGCGTCGCGGTTGGCGTCTGCGTCGCATTGGCTGAGCCGCTCATGACCGGAGTCCACTGCCCGATATGCTGCCACGACACATCGTCATTGCTGACGAGCGCGGTAAACGTGCTCCCCGTCCGCTGTATGCTCAGCCAGACCACCGCGCGCGCATTGATCTTGCCAGTGAGACACGGCTGTGGGGCCTGCTGCGCCACCGGGCAGAACTGTACCGATCCTGCATTATTAACGGTGAGCGTAAGCCAGTCGCCATCATCCTGGTACAACACCATCCCCACGCTTGCCGAGCGCGGCAGTGTGGCTGGCCTGGCAACCTCAAGCGTGAGCGTCGTATCGCCCGCGGACGCCGCCTGCGTCAACGCCCCTATACCCTGACTGCCCGGAATGAGCGTCAGCCCGTTCGCATCGAATGTGGCGCGAACGCTTGTATCCGAGCGGGTCCAGCGGACATCGGGGTGTGACGCGGTGAATGAGTCGCTAAACGTGGCGGCGGCAGGGACCGCTCCTACACGCGCCCATGGATTCTTGGTCTGCGTACCTGTTGAGTGTTGCGTGGCAAAAGCAGGTAGCAGGGCATCTGTCATCGTCTGCGAGCCGCCTAGCACGACACTATCACCGGCGGTTGTCACCAGGATACTGTTGCCCGGCCCAAGCGCTACGGCCGCTCCTTGCGCGAATGGCGACATACCAGCGGGTGGGTCAGGTAGCGCGGTCCAGCTGGGCTTGCCAGCGGCGCTCTTTCCAGCGCCAGGCAACATGATCGTCGTCATATAGCTCGCTGTCCGCGAGGACGCATAGATCTCAATGGCTCCGCCAGTGGAGGCAGTCGGCGTTGACGTAGTGGCTGTCGGAACCGCGACCGCGCCGAGCAGTGAGCTCAGCGGCGCCGGATTGCCTTCCACCTGGGTTGCGGTCCAGCCATTCGAGAGATGCTCCGACCGGAACCACCAGAGCGCACCGGTGCTATCAGCCGCAAAAATATCGAGGGGACTATCGGGCCAGAGACCGATCCAGTTGTGGGCATTGGGCAACTCTGGTACGACCATCACCGACCCCGTGATCTGGTGACCAGTGGGCTGCGCGCCCAGAGACATCCAGTCGCTCCACGATGCTGGGATTTGCGTCCCGTCCGCGGCGGTCGTCGCGTCGAGCCAGATGCGCATATAGATACGCCCATCAGCGCCCACGGCAAAGACAATTGGCGTACCCGCGCCGGGCTCTCCCGCAAGTGTCACACTGCCAGCGAGGGTCGTGGACGATGGCTTGCCAAGTGAGAGCCAGTTTCCCGGGCGATCCGGCGGCCCGGCGCGCCACCAGAGGTTGCCATCACTGCCAAGCGCCGCGATCTGCACGCCGCCAGTGAAAAGGCTCGCGACGGGGGAACCAGTCAGGCTCACATCTGGTGGTTGGCCGAGAGCGCTCCAAAAGACTCCCAGTGAATTGGGTGAGGTATGCGCAAGGTATAGATTGCCATCCATGCCGAGGACATAGATATAGCGCGATCCGTTGCTCATAAGTACTGTCGCCGCCGACTGGCCGCTGGCGAGTCGAACATTGCCAGGCGGTATCCCCAGGCTACGCACCTGAGCCTGTGGCTGATCGGTTGAGGTCGCTGGGGCGAAGAAGCTCTTGTTCGACCAGGTGAGATCGGCAAGCGTGCCGCTCTGCGTCACGACCGTCGCTGAAGCGAGTGATGGAAGCCCGCCGGGGAACTGCTGCTGGACGGACTTGGAGGTGGTAGGCTTCTGCGTCGTGGAGGCTTTGGCGCTGGTGCTGGGGAAATGCCCATTGTTCTTGACATTATGCAACCATCCGAATGTGCCACGCGAATGGCCCATCGTGTTCAACCACCGATACGTTGGAAGCCTCGTTGCGGGCTGAGCTGAGCCGCTCAGAATCCATCGCAAACCAACCTTGGTCAGCGCCAGAGTGTCACTCGGATGGTCTTCTGATCCCCACATGACATTCTGCTCGGCTGTGATGACCTTGCCATTCTTGACAGCCGCCACCACTGCAATATGCCCCCCATGCGATCCATCGGCGCCAGCGGGCCAGGGGCGCCCGTTGGCGTCAAGGCTGCCCCAGATGAGGATATCGCCGGGTACTGGCGCGGTGCTGGAACCGTTGGGATACATGACAAAGTCTGATGGATGGTTGACCGGCAGCCAGAGGTCAGGCGCATTGCCCCAGCCTGATCGCCCCCAATCGGCGGGACTATCGCCAAAGGCCCACGTTGAGAAGCGAACGACCAATTCAGGGCATTGAAATGTCCAGCCGTAGCCATCGGTGGTGGGGGAGCAGCCTTTTGCCGTGCTATCGCAGCTCACACTCGAACCACTGGGCGAGACGCTGTTATAGCCATTGGAACAGACATCGACCCCGAACCAGCCGCCGGGCGCTCCATGTCCGGGCAATATCGTGCGGCCCCAGGAGGACCCGTTCGTGATCGTAGGGTCGAGCCGAGCAAGTTGTGAACAGCTTGCGGTGGGAGAAACGCGCAGAGCGTTTGCATTTGCCTCGGGCATAGTCGCCTGAAAGGTAAGCATTACCGCCAGCAACATAGCTGTGCCAACGAGCGCCACCAGCGTCCCACGGACCAGGTAGACCCTTGCTCCCATGTCTGGCGCAAGGACAACCGCTTTCAGACGCCTCATCCTTTGATAGATGCCATCCGATGCCACCCGCAGCACTCCCTCCCGCATGCTCCGCGCCTGCACCAGCCGTGCATCCCTGACGGACGCGCAGAGCCGTTGTTATTTACAACGAAGTGGCTACAGCGATGGAAACATCGCCTCCTAGAATGTCGTGTGAACTCTTGTCAGCTCGCTTCCTTAATCGCAATGATATCGCCTGGGCCGATCTATGACGCCCGTTCGGCCCATCCGAACACATACTGCTCTACCGCTCGCGCCAGACCGTCATCTGCGTTACTGGTCGTTACCATGTCAGCTATCGCGCGCACCCGCCGTGGCGCCTGACCCATCGCCACCCCCAGCCCGGCCGCGCGCAACATCGAAATGTCGTTAGCTCCATCACCAATCGCCATCGTCTCCTCCAGTGGAATATCGAGATGACGGGCCAGGATTGTCAGCGCATTCCCTTTTGAGACAGCGGATGAGAAGAGTGTCTGTTCAGCGACTCCGTAGT
>JAICKD010000851.1 GCA_025928125.1 Ktedonobacterales bacterium | reverse complement strand
GGAGGCGCGGCGAAATCTGGTACGCCAATTTGAGCAGCGACGTATCATCAAGCGTTACCTGGCAATCGCCAGCGGAGGACTTGCGACCAGCAGCGGCGAGATCGATGCGCCCCTCTGCCGCGACCCGCTCGACCGTCGGCGTGTGATCGTCTCGCCAGCGGGTAAGCCCGCGCGCACGCGCTATCAAGTGCTCGCCGTCGGAAACGGCTTTTCGCTGGCGCTTGCCGAGCCATTGACCGGTCGCACGCACCAGATGCGCGCGCATCTGGCGTGTCTTGGCGCGCCACTTGCCGGTGACCTGACCTACGGCGGCGCGACCGAGGCGACACAGGCGGCAGGCATCGAGCGCGCGCAACTACACGCCTGGGAACTAGTCTTTCGCCATCCAGCGACCGGAGCCAGCACGACGATACGCTCCCCGGTTCCAGCGGATATGCGCGCCGCATGCGCTGCCCTTGGGCTGGACAGTGAACTATTGAGCGCGCTTTCGCGACCTTGAGGCGACGAAAGCGATTGATAACGACTCGCGCACAAGCTAAGGGGGAAACATGGAACTCACGTCACTCGACCAGGTCAACCAGCAGTATCGCCAGGTCTACTTTCAGCCGCACTTTGACGACGCCGTGCTGTCATGCGGCGGCTCGATTGCCCTGCAAACGGGGACTGGCAACCGCGTGCTGGTAGTAACCGTCTTCGGCGGCATCCCAGCGGAAGGCGCGCGCGTCAGCGCCTTTGCCTCGCAGACGCTCCAGAAAATGGGGCTGTCTACCAATCCGGCCGAATCGGTTCGCCAGCGACGCGCGGAGGACCAGGCGGCAGTCGGATCGCTCGGCGCTGATGTGCTCCGCCTCGACTACCTCGATGCCATCTTCCGCGGCGATCCAGCCTACTACCAGGGCGACGACGCGCTCTTCGGCAGCGTGAATCCCGCCGACCTCTCACTGGACGAAGAGCTTGGGGGCGTCTTCCTCGCCATCTACGAACGCGCCCCGCTCGCCGCGCTCTATGCGCCGCTGGGTGTCGGCCATCACGTGGATCACCAGCTCTGCTGCTCGGCGGCGGACCGCCTGGCGCAGCGGAAGCTGAACGTGAAGTTCTACGAGGACTTCCCGTATGTGGCGAATAGCGGCGCGCTCGCTGCCCGCCAGCGCGAGCTAAACATCACCATGGAGGCCGAGATGGTCGAGATTTCTGGCACGGTTCGCCAGAAAGAAGAGGCCATCAGCTTATACCGCAGCCAGGTGCCAAGCCTGTTTGGATCTGAAGACACGATGATTAAGACGATCAACAGCTATAGCGGCTCCATGCGCAAAGCGCAGCCCGGCATCCTGATCGAGCGCTTCTGGCGCTGGTAGCCAACATCGAGGCACACCATGAAAGTTGTTACCGTCGCAGAAATGGTCGCGGTCGAGAAACGGGCCGAGCATGAATACGGGCTGGCCTCACCAACACTTATGGAGCATGCCGGGCGTAGTGTTGCCGAAGCGATACAGGCACGGCTTGAAGGTGATGTCGGTGGTCTGAGCGTGCTTGTGCTCGCCGGGCCGGGCAATAACGGCGGCGATGGGCGAGTCGCCGCGCGCTATCTCGCCGAATGGGGAGCGAACGTCGCCATCTATGACTGGAAGCGCGGCCAGATCGAGGCGGATGGCCAGACGGCCCCGGTT
>JAICKD010000039.1 GCA_025928125.1 Ktedonobacterales bacterium | reverse complement strand
GGCTTCTGGAGCAAAGAAGGCATCCTCAGCGTCGTGCTGGAACGCGCGCAAACAGGCGGCGGCACGGGCTGGTACGTGCTCTACGGCGTGGGACTCTTCACCGCCATCCTGACTGGCTTCTACATCTTCCGCCTAATCTTCGGCGTCTTCCTTGGCACGTATCGCGGCGAGCCTATCGCGGCGCACGGCGCGCATGGCGCCCATGGGACGGCAGGTGACGCGCGCGATCCACTACGAAATGTGCGCGAGGTCGGCGCGGCGATGATGGTCCCGATGGTTGTGCTGGGCGTCCTCTCGGTGATTGGCGGCTTCGATGGCACGCCCTGGAACGATGCGATTGGCGCGTTCCTCGAGCCTTCGACGCATACCGTGAATATGGGCATCCCGCCGGGCAGTGGGCTGTTCTGGTCAGGGACCGCGATAGGCCTGGTGACCGGCCCCATCGGCATTGCGATTGCCTGGGCGCTCTACGCCCGCCGCCAGCCACGGTTCGCCCCGTCGCGCAATCCGCTGGTGATACTCCTCCAGCACAAGTATTACATTGACGAGCTGTACGACGCGGTCATTGTCGTGCCGGTGATGTCCATCGGCGTGCTCTGGCGCATCGGGCTTGAAGAGGGCCTCTTTGGGCGAGGCTCGCGCGGAGTTGGGCAGATCGTCGGCGGCATGAGCAAGGGTCTGCGCCGCCTGCAAACCGGCTACGCGCGCAACTATGCGCTGGCGATCTTCGTCGGCGCCGCGCTCATTTTGGTCTATTTCGTCGTCCACCCATAAGTGGGATGAGTGGGAACGGTCTGGATAGAGGATTATGTCGAACTTTCCGGTGTTGAGCGCGATACTCTTCGTGCCGCTCGTCGGCGCACTCGGCGCGCTGTTCCTGCCACGGCTGATTGGCTGGGGCTGGGCGCTGCTGGCGGCGCTGGTAGACCTGGCGCTCGCCCTCGCGCTGATTCCGCGCCTGGGCCTCGACGGCTCCCGTATGCTGGCGATCACCGAGCATGCGCCCTGGCTGCCCGGCACAGGCATCAACTACACCGTGAGCGCCGATGGCATCAACCTCTACCTGCTCAGCCTCAACGCGCTGCTGACGCTGATTGCCGTTGGCGCGTCATTCAACATCGCGCGCTCAGGCGAACGGTCGCGCCAGTACTTCACGCTGATGCTGCTCTTCAGCTTTGGCATGCAGGGCGTCTTTCTGGCGACCAACCTCTTCCTCTTCTACTTCTTTTGGGAAGTGATGCTGGTACCCGCCTATCTGCTGCTGGGCATGTTTGGCGGGCCACGGCGCGGTGACGCCGCCATCAAGTTTGTGCTCTATACTAGCGCTGGCTCGCTGCTGATGCTCGTCGGCATCATCGCCACGGGCATCGCCGTCAGCAACGCCCACGGAACCCCTTTCACGCTCGATCTCGCGGCGCTGCTCAACGCGGGCGTCCCCAACGGCCCTCAGGTGCTGCTCTTCCTGGCGTTCGCCGCCGCCTTCGCCGTCAAGACCGGCCTCTTCCCGCTACACGGCTGGGTACCCGACGCCTATAGCCAGTCGCCCATCCCGGTGGTCGTGCTCATCGCGGGCGTCATGGCCAAGACGGGCGTCTATGGCTTCGTCCGCTTCTGCCTGCCGCTCTTCCCACAGGCGGTGCATACGCTGACGCCACTGATGGAGACGCTGGCCGTCGTCAGCATCCTCTACTTCGCGCTTCAGGCGCTGGTCGCGCTCGACTTCGTCAAGCTGCTGGCCTACGTCAGCATCAGCCACCTGGGCGTGATCGTGCTGGGCATCTTCGCGCTCAACATCGAGGGCGTGGAGGGCGCCGTCGTCCAGATGGTTAACCATGGCATCGTCATCGCGGCGCTCTTCCTGATCGCGGGCGCCATCGAGGCGCGCACAGGCACGCGGCGGCTGGCGGACTTCGGCGCGCTGGCGACGCGGCTCCCCTGGCTGGCGGCCGTCTTCCTGATCGTGGCGATGTCGGCGCTGGGCCTGCCCGGCCTCAACAGCTTCGCGGGCGAGTTCCTGGCCTTCCTGGGAACCTTCCAGTCGAGCGTGCTCTTTGGCGTATTGGGGACGCTGGTCGTCATCCCGGCGGCGTGGTATATGCTCCGGTTCTTCCAGGGCGCGATGGAGGGGATAGCTCCCGCCTCGGCCGCTCAGGACGGCGCGACCGCGGTCGCCAGCGCGAAGAAGGTGGTTGATCTGCGGGTGGGCGAGTGGCTGCCCCTGCTGCCGCTGCTCGTGCTGATCTTCTTCCTGGGGTTCGTCCCGAACGTGCTCACCCGGCCCATGCAGCAGCCAGTCGGCGAAATTCTGAGCCAGTACAACACGAGTGCGGGCGGTCCGCTGGGCAGCGGCAGCATCCACACGTATGATGCAATTAAGGCAGGGGCGCATCGTATATATACGGTAGAAGTGGCGCGCCCACTGGCGTCGAGTGCGAGAGAAGATGCGGGGGTCGGCGCATGACGATTGCGGTTATTTCACCATTCACGTTCACCCCTGACTTCACCGATTGGCTGCACATCTGGCCAGAGCTGATTATCCTGGTCGCGGGCCTGCTGACGCTGCTCGCCGATTTGGTCGCCGCGCCTGGGCGCAAAGGCTGGCTGGCGGTGATTGGGGTGACGGGGGTCATTGGCGCGCTCTTCGCCACGGTGATGCTCTGGGTGGGTGGGGCCAATGGCGACGCCTTCTTTGGCATGGTCAACGACGACCGCGTCGCACTTTTCGCCAATGTCGCCATTCTCTTCTCGGTGGGCGTCGCGCTGCTCTTCTCGCCGGGCTACCTCGAACGCCAGGGCATCGTCCACGAGGGCGAGTATTACGCGCTGATGCTGCTGGCTGCGCTGGGCATGATGCTGATGTCCGCCGCCAGCAACCTGATGGTTCTCTTCATCGGGCTGGAGGTGCTCTCGCTGGCCCTCTACGTCCTTTCCGCTATCATCACCACCCGCCGCCGCTCGCAGGAAGCGGGCATGAAGTATTTCATCCTCAGCTCGTTCGCCTCGGCGTTCCTGCTCTATGGCATGGCGCTCACCTATGGCGCGACCGGCTCGACCAATCTCACTGTGATTCGCGCCTTCCTGAGCGGCCATCGCGACTTTCCGCTTGGCTCCGGGTTTGGCCCGCTGCTGCTGGTGGCGCTGGGGCTGATGGCCGTCGGCTTCTGCTTCAAGGTGTCGGCGGTCCCGTTCCAGGCGTGGACGCCGGATGTCTACGTCGGCGCGCCGACCTCGGTGACGGCGTTCATGTCGGTCGGCACGAAGGTCGCGGCGTTCGTCGGGCTGGCGCGTGTCTTCCTCTTCGCGCTCTCGTCGCTCCGGCCCGAGTGGGAGCCGGTCTTCTGGACCGTCGCCATACTGACGATGGTGGGCGGCAACCTGATGGCGGTAAGCCAGCGCGATGTCAAGCGGATGCTGGCCTATTCCAGCGTGGCGAACGCTGGCTACATGATGGTGACCATCGCCACCCACACGCAGGCGTCCTTGCAGGCCCTGCTGATCTACCTGGCGACCTATGCCGTGATGAATGTCGGCGCGTTCGGCGTGGTGCTGGCCATCGAGCGGCGCGACGGCCAGGGAACGACGCTGGACGACTTCGCGGGGCTGAGCCGCCGCAATCCAGCGCTGGCGGCGCTGATGGCGCTCTTCATGCTGGGACTGGCAGGCATTCCCGCGACGGCGGGCTTCATCGGTAAGTGGTACGTCTTCTACGCGGCGATGCAGGGCGGGCATGTCGAGCTGGCGATCATCGGCGTGCTAGGAAGTCTGCTCGGCATGTACTACTACCTGCGTGTCATCTGGGCGATGTACTTCGTCGAGCCAGCCACCGCGCCGCTGCTGGTGACGGCCGATGAGCCGACCCCAGCGCGCGAGCCAGTCGTAACCGCCTCCGCAGGCGGGGTTGCCGTCGCCGAGCCAGCCACCGCCACGAGTGTCGCCACGCCACAGAAGGTGCTCTCAGCGGAGCCAGCGCCAGTGCATCCCGCCACCTGGATCGGTCTGGGGCTGGCGGGCATCCTCACGCTCGTGCTGGGCATCGTGCCGATGCAACTGGTGAACTGGGCGCTGCAAGCGGCGCAGACGCTCATCAAATGACGGATCAGCCTATGACGCAGCCAACCCCAACGCAGCAGAGACAGCGGACGCCAGCCAACATTTCAGGGCGTGGCGCGCTGGTGATTGGCGCATCCGGTGGCATTGGCGCGGCGGTGGCCCGCGAGCTGGCGCGCCGGGGCTACACGCTGGCGCTGCTGGCGCGGAGTGAGGAAAAACTGGCCGATTTGTGTGGCGACATCAACGCCGCCGCTGGCCGCGAGTGCGCCCACGCCTACGCCCACGATGTGCGCGACTACGACGCCGCGCCCGCTCTGCTGCGCCAGATTGTGACTGATCTGGGAGAGCAGCCCCTTCAGATGGTCGTCTATACTGCGGGTATCATGCCTCCGCCGGAGAGCGCGACGGGTGACTGGCCGTTTGCGGATGAGCGCGCTATGCTCGAAACGAACACCATCGGCGCGATGCGCTGGCTGGGGCTGGCCGCCGACCTCTTCACGACACGGGGGAGCGGCACGCTGGTCGGGGTATCGTCGGTGGCGGGCGAGCGCGGGCGGCGCGGCAACAGCGCCTATCAGGCGTCGAAGGCGGCGCTGACAACCTGGCTGGAATCGCTACGTTATCGTCTCAAAGGGAGCGGTGTGCGGGTGGTTACGGTCAAGCCGGGCTATGTTGCCACGCCGATGACCGCCGCGCTCAAGCTGCCCGCGCGAGCCACGATCTCGCCAGACGAGGCGGCCCGCCGTATCGTCTCCGCCGCCGAACGCGGGCGCGCCGTCGCCTATGTGCCGGGCTACTGGCGACCCATCATGTGGACCATCCGTCAGTTGCCCGCCTTTGTGATGACGCGGCTGCCGGTGTAGCGGGCGTTGGCGGCTATCAATGGCTAGGAGCGCGGGCGGTTGAAACCGCGCCTCTCTGGCCTGCGGCCACGAAGTCCGCCTGCGCGGACTGTCCAGACGCAGCCCCACAGCGGGTCCGATGGGGACGAATGGTTGAAACCCGCGCAGGCGGGTTTTGTGGCGGAGCGGAGCGAGGTCATTTAGGCGCGACTTTAGTCGCCAGCCACCTTCGCGGCTGCAGCCGCCAGCGCCGTGCATACGAATA
Organism: Ktedonobacterales bacterium; assembly: GCA_025928125.1. Classification (GTDB taxonomy): domain Bacteria; phylum Chloroflexota; class Ktedonobacteria; order Ktedonobacterales; family JADMIN01; genus DAHUXT01. The sequence continues at coordinate 6,101 of JAICKD010000039.1, read as the reverse complement.
TTGAAACTATATCAGGAAAGAACTCGTTATCATGTCTGTTGCGCTCGATGTCATGGATGAAGAACTGACTGGCTGGGGACTGGCGCAAGCGGCCCGGAGCAAGGTCGCACGGCCTGAGGCGGTTGCCGATATCGCGGATGTGTTCGCCGAGGCGGCGCGCGCTGGCCAGACGATTGCGCTGCGTGGCGCGGGATGCAGCTATGGCGACGCCGCACTCAACGCCAACGCGCTGGTGCTGGACTGCTCGCGGCTGAACCGCATCTTGTCATGGGACGCCGAAAACGGCCAGATCACCGTCGAGCCGGGCGCGACCATCGCGCAGGTCTGGCGGCGGACACTGCCTGACGGCTGGTGGCCCACCGTCGTCCCTGGCACGAGCGCGGTGACGGTGGGCGGCGCGGCGGCGATGCAAATCCACGGCAAGAACAACTGGCATGTCGGCGCGTTCGGCGAGAGCGTCCTGGCGTTCGATCTGCTGCTGCCCTCCGGCCAGACCCTCACCTGCTCGCGCGAGAGCAATAGCGAGCTCTTCGCGGCGGCGATTTGCGGCATGGGCCTGCTCGGCGCGTTCACTTCGCTGACGCTCCAGGCGCGGCGCGTGCATTCCGGCAACGTCTGGGAGGTCACCTCGGTCCACAACTCGCTCGATGCGCTCATCGCCGCACTGGACGAGGCGACCAGCTGGGCGACCGATCTGGTGGCGTGGATCGATACCAGCGCGCGCGGCAAGCGGCTGGGTCGTGGCCTGCTGAAGATGTCGCGCGACCTCGCGCCCGACGAAGACCTGCACCCTGAGTTGACCCTCACCGAGGCCTCCCAGACGCGCCAGAGGCCACTTATGGCGCGGCTGCCGAGCGGCAGGCTGCCACGGCTGGCGCGACCGCTGACCAGTCCGGCGGGCGTCTGGTTCTCCAATCGCGGCCAGTGGATGAGCGGCCAGGGCGTGCGCCAACGAGGCTCGCACCTCACCAGTTATGTCGGCGCGAATTTCCCGCTGGACGCCATCCCCGACTGGCGCGAGAGCTATCGGCACGGTGGCCTGATGCAGCACCAGAGCATGATTCCCGCCGAGGCTGCCAGCGCCGCCTTTCACGAGATCCTCGACCGCTCGCAGCGCGCCGGGCTGACGCCGAGTTTCGCCGTGCTGAAGAAGCACCGCGCCTCTGATGCGCTGCTCAGTTGCCTGGTGGATGGCTACTCGCTGGCGTTGGACTATCCCGTGCGGCGAGGCCAGGAGGAGAAGGTGCGGGCGCTGCTGGGCGAGCTCAACGATGTCACCGCCGAGGCGGGCGGGCGTATCTACTTCGCCAAGGATAGCACGCTCACGCCCGCGCAGACGCAGCGCATGTACGGCGACGAGCTCGAACTATTCCACGCGCTCAAGCGGCAGTACGACCCGCAGGGGCTGCTCACCACCGACCTCTACCAGCGCGCCATCGCCCCGCTCTTTGGCGAATGACGGCGAGTGCCGGTCGATTATTCCTTTGGTTTTGCCAGCCCTTCGATGACCTCTACATTTGGCAGCTTCAGTAACTCGTGTGGATCGAGGAGCAGCTTGCTGGAACGATTGCCGCCGCCCATCACAACTTCCTTCGGCCGCATGACGGCGCTATCGACATAGACAGGTATATCGGTGATGCCAATCGCCGTGACGCCGCCAATCAGCATGCCGGTCCGCTCTACGGTGGTCTCCCCGTCGGCGAAGGACGCCTTCTTCACACCCAACAGCTCGCAGACCTTCTGATTCACATCTAACCGGGTCGTGGCAAGGACAACACAGAGAGCATAGCGCGTTGGCTCGACTTTCCGCGACGCCACCAGAATCGTGTTCGCCGCCTGGTCGAGCGCGACGTGGTAGTGCTCGCAGAAGGCGGCGGTATCGGCAAGCTCCGGCAAACACTCAAGGACCGTGTACGTTATCTCGTAGTGCGCGAGGGTATTTTCGACAACAGGCAATAATATCGTTTCGGACAAGGCGCTGCTCCAATCAACCGCGGCGGGACGGACCCAGCCAATATCGTAGCCTGGATACTGCGTACCATGATATCATCCGCTCGCTGACCTGTCCTCAGATGCCGTACCCGCGCCACAGCGATGGCATCCACTCGTCTAGAATACCTGATGAGCAACACAACGCCGACATCCGGTGAAGGACGTCGGCGAATATTGGTCTGCTTTGTCTGTCTATAACACCTACAAAAACCAACTACTCGGTCTTGCCCGCCTCCTGCGCGTCCCGTTCGCGCCGACGCGCGCGCAGCCCTCCCATCCGGCCAATCCGCTCGTAGTGCTCGACGCCGAGCGTATCGCGGGTAGTCTGGCCCCCGAGTCGGCCAATATTCGCGTAAAAATCTGGGCCGCGCTTCTCGCGGACGGTACGCCCGCCCTTCGAGCCAATTCTGGCGAAGAACTCTGGCCCGTACTTCTCCCGGACGGCCATGCCGCCACGGCGCGCGTTCTCCGAGCCAGCGCGTGGTCCGCGGCGTCGTTTCGGTTGCTCGGGTTCCGTCTCCGCGGCGACCTCAACAGCTTGCTTTCGTCGTGCCATGGATATGCCCCCTCTCGTCGGCAAGGGTGAGCGGCGGCTCACAGTATCGTCATTGCCATACGTGGCGAGACGCCGCCGCACAGCCGAAAAAGAGGTTAGAGCCGTCCACGCTCTCTTGCTCGAAGTAATCGTACCAGACAAGTGGCGATTGCACACGTACCAAAATGCGTAGCGAACCCTGGAAGTTCTGATGAATTCGGCTTGCAGTAAGGATTGCTAGCTTGCCACGCAGAATATGTTATAGCATCGTAATGGCAGCACGCTTCGTTGCTTGCGCAGTATGATGGTGGTCACAATTTCGCGCTGAAATGGCTATCTGGCGCGTCGAGCGGATACAATGACCTACAGATTGAAGATGTCCCGCAACGGTCCGGCGAAAGATCGAGAGCGCCACTGCCACAAAAGGGCTGTTGGGTTGCGGGGCCGCGACGCGAGTGATACACTGGCGCACGGCCTGACATGTATGCCCGCACCCGGGATTCTGAAGACGTTGCAACTACTGCCGGTAAGAAACAAAGATAAACTCAACGCACGAGCACTGGCCGCCCTTCGCACGATGATGGTCACGCAGGCGCTGCCCTATTGAATCGAGGAGTATCGTGACAACTTGTCCGCGTTGTGGCCAGCCGCTTCAAACCCCCGTCCCAGCGTGTCCGCGTTGCGGGCAGCGATTCGCGCCGCCTCCGCAGTATCAGGCCAACGGCTATGATGGAACAGCCGCCGCCTGGGGCTATCAAGCGCCACAGCAACCACCACAGCAACCACCACAGCAACAGCCGCCAGCGCCGGGCGCGAGCATGTATGGGCAGCCAGCCGCGCGACCGGGCTTCTCGGTGCAAGATCTGGTGAGCGAGGAGGCGTTGCCCGACTGGCTGCGGCAGGCCTCGGCGGAGTCGGCGCAGCCCACCCAGCGCCAGCCGATTCCCGGCGCTCCTGGGTCTCCCGCCTCTGGCTACGCTCCACAGCAACCCTATCCCTCCGCGTATCCTCCAGCCCATCAGCCACCCGCGCCGGGCTACGGCGGATACGGTAACAATGGCAACGGCTATAACAATGGCTATGGCGGCTATCCACCCGCGCCCGCGTCGGCTGAGGAGCCGCCGATACAGCGCCCCGACGCCAGCGCATTCCCCTCGCTCGAAAGCGCTGGGAGCTATCAGGCGCCGCTCGTTGGCGGTGGCGGCATGCCCGCCAGTTCGCTGCTCGACCCCAATGCCTTGCCAACCTGGCTTGGCGGCCAGCAGGGACAGGCCGCGCCCGACGGCATGCGTGGCGGCGAGGGTATGCGCGCGCAATCGCTGGTAGATGAGGCTGCCCTGCCGGGATGGATGCGCAACGAGCCAGCGTCTCCCGCGCAGGCGCCCGTTGCCGCGCCACCGCCCGCCGCGCCGGGCTGGGGCGGATATCCCGCTCCCTCCGTTTCCCCCGCTGCCCCCGCCGGAGCCGCCATCCCGCCCGCCGGGTACGCAGGGATGCAGATGCCAATGCAGCAACAGATGCAGCCAATGCAACAAATGCAATCGCCAGCGGCTCCGGTGCCGATGAATGGCCAGCCGGGTTTCTCCGCCAACCAGCTTATCGATCCCGGCGCGCTCCCAGAATGGATGCGGAATCAGGGGCAGGCGGGCGCGCCCCAGTCAGGTGGTATGCCGCAGTCTCCCGGCGCTGCCGCACCCGTGCAGCCAGGATGGTCGGCCTCCGATTTGATCGATCCCTCCATGTTGCCGGGATTTGTGCGTGGCAATGAAGCGCCCATGCCAGCGCCGCCGGAGAACAACCTGGCGCGCGAGCGCACCAGCCGGGTACCGGCGCCTCCTGTTGCGCACCCAGCGGACGAGCGCGACTTTGGGGCGTCGCGGGCCGGAACCGCCCATCGCGGCGCGGCATCGCGCAAACATCAGGCGGCGCGACCGCTGGGCGAGAATGAGAAACCGGGGTGGCTGCGTGAAGAGACGCCAGGGGGATATAGCCAGGACGACTCCGCGGCCTATCCATCCGCGCGCCAGGGCAGGGCTGACAACGGCCGGAACGGGAACGGCTATAACGGCTACGGAGCGCGCGACGGCTACGATGGTGGCTACGACGGCTACAATGACCCGAATGCCTACGAAGACTATGGCGACTATGGCGCTCAGAATAGCCGGAATAGTCGGAATGGCTATGGCGGACAACCCGGACAGCGCGGGCGGATGCCCGAGGGCCAGACAGGGCGATCACGGGCCGCGCGCGATGCCCGCGACGGCTACGGTTATGAGACATCGCGCCGAGACCGACAACAGCCGACCCGCCAGCAACCGGCGCCCGCGCCGAAGAAGCGCAAGGGCGGTTTCTTCGGGTTCTTCAAACGCGGCTAGGCGACAAGGAGGCGAGCGTGTTGGGCGCCACGAGTAATGCGGCGCAGTCGTCGGATGTTGGGCGCGGCCGTCAGCCGGGCGCCGCGCGTTCGCTGCTGCTCATTGACTGCGGTTCGGCCTTTACCAAGGCGGCGCTGGTGGGCCTGGTAGAGAGTCGCTATCGGATGCTGGCAAGCGTCAGCGTTCCCACGACGCTCGCCGCGCCCCAGGCCGATATCATGCTCGGCGTGCGCAACGCCATGAGCGAGATCGAGCGGGTCACCGGCCGCATGCTGATGCGCGCGGGCCAGCCGATTCAGCCTGAGGACGAGGATGGCGCGGGAGTAGACCTCGCCGTGCTAGTCTCGAGCGCCGGGGGGCCAATGCGCGTGATGACGCTTGGGCCGGGACGCGAATCGCTGGCGATGCTCTTGCAACGCGCGCTCAGTGGCCTGTTCATCCAGCTCGAGACGCAACAACTGCCGCCACCCGACGCGCCGCTCTCCGAAAGCGATCTGCACCGCCTCGCCGTGAATCTCCGCGCGATTCAACCGCATGCGGCGTTGATCGTCGGATCGCCAACGCAGCTGCCGGGCAACGCGATTGCCAATACCGCGCAGTCGGTCGTCCGGGCCATTGATCTGCTCCAGCCAACCGCGATGGATGTCTCGTACCCGCGCCCACCGGGCTTCCCGGTCATTTTCACTGGCGCGCCGGATGATGCGCAGGTCGTCGCCACGACACTGCAAGGGCGCACAAATGTCCAGAGCGTCGATGCGCTCTCACCATCGACGCTCTCGCCGCTGACGCGGGCCGTGAGCGCGCTCTACGAGAGCTGCGTGCTGCGCGAGGCGCCCGGATACGCGGCGTTGCGGCGCATGGTGGCGACGCCCCCGCTGGCCACGGTGACTTCATTGGGTGGCGTGGCGCGTTTCCTGGCGCATCACTTCCAGATGAACGTTGTCGCGGTGGATGTCGGCGCGAACTCGACCGAACTGGCCGGGGCCACCGCCAAGGGCGAGTTTCTGCCCGCGATGCACCCGACGGCGGGCGTGGGCGCGGGCAGCGGGCAGTTGACACGTGCCGTGGGCGCCGATAGCATCCTCCGCTGGATCGCCGCGCCAATCGATGAGGACGATCTGCGCGAATACGTCCTGACCCACATGCTGCGGCCGCGTCTGCTGCCAGCGACGCCCCTCGCGCTCGAAATCCAGTACGCC
>JAICKD010000824.1 GCA_025928125.1 Ktedonobacterales bacterium | reverse complement strand
GGAGGGATCGGGGCGGCGGCAGGCGGAGCTGACGCTGGGCTTCTTCGATGAGCAGTTCGACCTCGACATCTGCAAGATCATGCCCGACCTGCCCTATCCCTTCCCACGCAAGTCTATTCACGACATCGGCGACTGGCGGCTCATCGAACCGCTGGACCTGACCCGCTCCCCCTTCGTGCGCGAACGCCTCCGCACGATCGAACTGCTGCGCGGTGAACTGGGCGAGGACACTCCCATTGTCGTCACGCTCTTCAGCCCGCTGGCCGAAGCCATGTATGCCTGCGCCGACCACGCCACCTTCCTGAAACACCTGCACGAAGCGCCTGCGGTCGTGCATAGCGCGCTGACGACCCTCGCGCAGAATCTCGGCGACGCGATGGAACTCTACCTGGCCGCCGGCGCCGATGGCGTCTTCTACTCGGTGCAAGGCGCGCTGACGGAAGACCACGAAGGCGGGCTGGGCGAGGCGCGCTACCGCGAGTTCGGCCGGCCCTATGACCTGATGGCGCTGCGGCGAGCGCAGGATGGCTGGCTGAATATCCTGCATGTGCATGGCAATGGCGGTCTGCTGATGGATACCCTCCTCGATTACCCGGTGGATGTGCTCAACTGGAGCGACCGGCTCACCGGCCTGAGCCTGCGCGAAGTGCGCGGCAAGACGAGCAAGTGCCTGATGGGCGGCTGGCACGAGTTCGGCGCGCTCTCCAACGGCCCGGTCGAGGCGATCCAGGCTGAGGCAGAGGACGCGATCAAGCAGACGGGCGGCCGGAAGTTCATCCTCGCCAATGGTTGCTCTGTCCCCGACGATACGCCCGAAGAATGGCTCGAAGCCGCCCGCGACATCGCCGAAGAACTCGAAGTGGAGTGAGCTGGGGCATCGAGCGCCTACGCAGCCGAATCCACCGCGCACATTGAGCAGGTGTAGCCGCTCGCGGTGGTTTTGGCATTTCCAGAACTGCATCGCGGTCTCGCCGCCTGCATGGGCCGAGCGTCGCAAATCTGCGTACCGCGAGGCTGTTGGACGGCCACCGGCATTTGCAACCAGATCGCCGCGACTGGTGTTTCGGGCAGTGAGAGGGCTTGCCCGGAGGGAGGAGCGGACGCGTGGTGTGCGTGGCAAACATAGCTCCCGATCAGCTCATCGAATGGCTGGTCGGCGACCTCGACAACGGCTTTGAGCAGGTGGTGTGCCAGTATCAGCATCGTCTCTTCGGCTTTACGCTGCGGATGGCCGGCGATGCGCGCGACGCGGAAGAGATCGTGCAGGACGCCTTTATCCGGGCGTACCGCGCGCTGCGCGGCTACGCGCCCGAGCGGATCATGGCGCTGGCGCTGCGGCCCTGGCTCTATCAGATTGCGCTCAATCTCTGTCGCAACCATGCGCGCGGCAAACGGTTGCGCCTCGTGCCATTCCAGGTACAGGATGGCGACGAAATCCGGCGCGACGCCGCGCCGGAACCGGAGGATGTGGAGCACACCCGCCCGGAACCACTCGCGGAGCAAGCCGAGCAAGGCGCCGAGCTGGCGACACTTCTGGCGACGCTGCCAGCGCGCTATCGCGCTGCGGTGATTCTTCGGCATGTCGAGGGGATGTCGTATGCCGAGGCAGCGGCGGTCTTATGCCAGCCAGTCGGCACGGTGAAGGGGAACGTGCATCGCGGCGTGGCGCTGCTGCGCGCCGCCTGGCTGGCCCAGAATGAGGAGGGGAGTAATGGACAATCGCGACCAGGAGCCGTTGCTTGAAGCACGGCAGTTCGCCCGCCGGTTACGCGCACTCAGTGGGGCGATGGCGCCCACACATCTCGCGCCCACCGTCTTT
>JAICKD010000137.1 GCA_025928125.1 Ktedonobacterales bacterium | reverse complement strand
GGGGCCTATGCTGACCAGCGGATTGGAGGGGCAGAAGACGATGACCTCCGCCTTGGCGAGCGCCGCACGAATCTGCTCTGTGGGTTCGGCCGCCTCGATCCCCGCGAAACGGATGCCCAGCACCTCATCGCTGTGATGCCGCCGGACGAAGTAGTCCTGAAACGCCAGCTCGCCTTCAGGCGTCCGCACGTGCGTGGCCACGGGCGCATCACTCATGGGGAGCAGACGCGCGCGCACGCCCAGCGCCGCCATGAGCGCACTGGCAACCTCGGTTGGCGTCTTGCCCTCGAGCAGCCAGCGAGTGCGCTGGATGTGGGTCGCGAAATCGCGATCTCCTAGCAGGAACCAGGTATCCTCGCCGTAGCGACGCAGCATCTCTAGCGTCGCGTAGGTATCGCCCGCGATGCCCCAGCCAGTCTCCGCGTTGGCGAGGCCCGCGAGCGTGTAGAGCACGGTGTCGGCATCGGGCGAGATGCGCAGGCCATAGAGCTCGAAGTCGTCGCCGGTGTTCGCGATAATGGTCAAGTCATCGGGCGCGACGATTCGATAGAGACCGTCGGCCAGCTTCGCTCCACCAACGCCGCCTGCCAGAGCCACGATCATACAGACAATTCCCCTCCATGAGCCGACACCCAGCCGTTCAACTCATTATCGCTAAACTAGGCGGATTACTCCAGGTCGTGGGTAATAACGTTGGTGACCTTCAGGTGGATAGTAATGCGCCGTTGTTTGCTGAACGATTCATCTGCCTGGCGATTGCCGCTCTCCTCGCCGTCGTAACGAATGGCGAGCCTGCGGATATCGGCCTGGGCGTTCGCCTGGTCGTCGTCAAGCTCGACCACGCCTTCCAGGGTGACGAAGGTGTAGCCATCGGCCACGCAGAGCGAGGCCCGCCCGTCGCGGCGCAGATTGCCATCTTTCACGCGCCGCGCTCGCGTGTTCATCAAGATGTTATCGCCGTCAACGTCGTACCACATCACCGTCTGCTGTGCTGAGCCATCCTCGTTGATGGTCGCCAGCACGCCAAAGCGACGCTCCTGTAAGAACGCGCGAACATTATCCTGTAACGGCATACGCTCGATTCTCCTTATGCATATCGCGTGTCACACCATGGCAGCGACAGCCCACGTGCTACCTGCCCGCGACCGGAAGCTCCGTGACGGCGGGAATGACCTCCTTGGCCAGCACTTCGAATGCGTCGGGTTCGCTGACATTGGGCATGTTAAAGATCGCCTGATCGAAGCCAAGGCTGGCGAGCCACTGGAAGTGAGCAATCGCCTCGGCGGGCGTCTTCGTGCCGTCGGCGCCGCTCCGCGTGATATGGAGCGTGCTCAGCGACGTCTTCTCGATCTGCTCGTAGGGCCGCCCAAGCGTTGCGCAATGCTCCCGTAGCACGTCCAGCTTATGCTCGAGGAAGCCTGGCTGCGGCACGGCAAAGAGATTGCAGGCGTCGGCATACTGCGCCACCAGTCGCAATGTCTTCTGCTCGCCCATGCCGCCGATCAGAATAGGCGGATGTGGTTTCTGGATCGCGTTCGGCACGTTCAGGGTAAGCTCCAGGTGGGCATGCTTGCCCTCAAACGGTTTTGCCTCGCCAGACCACATCTGGAGCGCGATTTGGAGCAGGTCTTCCAGCCGCTCGAACCGCTCCTTCACGGGTGGAAACGCCACGCCCAGTCCTCGGTGCTCCTCTTCGTTCCAGCCCGCGCCGACGCCAAAGTAGGCCCGTCCGCCTGAGAGGACGTCGAGAGTCGTCGCCGTCTTGACCAGGATGCCAGGATAGCGGTACGTGACGCCAGTGACCATTGTACCCAGGCGGATGCGCTCGGTTTTGCCCGCGGCAAACGCCAGCGCGCTCCAGCTCTCCAGCATCTCTTCCTCTTTCGGGCCAACCCCGCGAATCTGGAAGAAATGGTCCATCACCCATAAGCTATAGAATCCGGTGTCTTCGGCGCGCCGTGCGATGTCGCCGAAGGTGCGCCCCAACTGCTCGGGGCCGCCGGGCCAGGTAAATCGTGGAACCTGCAATCCTACGCGCATAAAGCCTCCACAGTACGCAATAACTCGTTGAACGCCACGCTTGAGTGGCGCAGTCAGTACTACAAAAAATATAGCGCGTCATGGCAAGCCACCCACTAGCCATTTGAGCAGTCTCACAAGGCAAAGGGTCAGGGTGAACGCCAGTCTCGCGCCTTGGTTCGTCATGGTACAATGGGGAGCGTCTCGGCTGGAGTGATATCGGCGGGTTGTCAGGAGTGGGAATGGCGCACATCATCGAGGGGCGGTTGGCATACGCCGAAGATTTGACCCGTATTTTTCGTCAGGTAGTCGGCGCCGTCCTGCTTTCCTGGCAGCGAGTCCTCCGTGCGGGGGTGGTAACCGCAGCCATTGCCTGGTCCATAACTGAGATCGTCGCCTGCGTCGTGACATCCTCGTTTCCGCCGCCCGCCGTGACGCATCTGGTCGCTGTCGCGCTGGCGGTTGCCGTGGGCTATGGGGTCGCGCTCACGCTGCTGCTGGGAATGCTGCTGCATGGTGGCGTCAGGTTCATTCGCCAGTTGGAAGGTGAGATCGAGGTTGGCGCTCGCGTCGCCAGCGTCTTTGTCCGGCGTGAGGCTGGCAGCCTGGGCGCGACGCTCAGACGGATCGCCGAGAGTGGTGAGCCCAAAGTCAACGCTGCCGCTATGGCAACGCTGAGGAGGACGAGCGGCAGACCCGTCGCGAAACCGCGAATTTCGCGTGGCCCGGCGGCATCGGCGGCTGTTGCGGCGGTCGGGCTCGACGTTGCCCGCGCCACCGTGCGCCAAACGCCTGCGCTGTCGGAACCGATGGCCGCGCTGCCGTACAATGCACGTCCCGACACCCGCCGCGATCCAGACGACGCGATTATCCGCGCGCCTGCCCCCGATCTCCCCTCGCTGCCGGTGCTCGCCTCGCACCTGCCACGGATCGAATGGGCATATGACGAAAAACTGGCGCCAGCGACACAGACGCCCTCGGTCGCGTCCGCGTCATATGACGATGATGTGCCATCTGTTCCTGTTCTCGCCACCTCCGTACCCCCCGACGACGTGATAGCGCCAGCGGATGCCCAAGCATCCTCAGCGGCTTCAGATACTTCAAGTGACACGGGAACGCCGGCCACGCCTGATGTGCCTGGGCTTATACCGCGTGGGTATCGCGCCGACAGCTCCACCCGTCCGTTGCCCGCGATCACCCGCCCGTTATCGGCGAATACGCGGCCGCTACCCCCGCCCGATGACTCGCGCGTGCTGGGCGGTGTTCGCTCCGGCGGGTTGTGGGAGCGTGTCAGCCAGGCGCTGGTTGGTCAGTCCGCTCCGCCCCAAAACGACGCTCGCCAGGATGAGCCGCCGATTGCTGGTGAAGTCATGCCTGAAGATGCCTGGCTAAACGGGTAGCGGGCGCTATTTTTCCGGGATTTGTGAAGCTCGGCATATTCTTATCCTGGTTTCAGGATACGTTCACGTTCTCCTTAGGTCCACTGTCTACACTTCGTGGTGTAAGAACATGAACAAGGCGCTGTGCGACGATGCGCAGCAGACGGGTGGTGTGCCAACGGCGTCACGCCAGAAGTTCCCGTTGACAGGATGAAGCGGGAGGGAGTAACGCCATGGACTACGTAAATATCTCCGAGACGAGTGGTCTGCCTACAGTAGAGTTGGATGCCTCTGAGGAGAGCATTGCTCTGCTGCGGCGTGTGCGGCCACTTCGTATTGGGGCCTACACGATGGACGCGACGACCAGTGTGATTCGGTGGCGTGGCGAGACGCTTCGACTGAGCCAGAACGAGCGGCAAACGCTTCATGTGCTGCTTCAGCATGCGGGCCAGATCCTGAGCAGCGAGCGACTGGCAGCGCTGTTGAAGATCGCGTCTGACAAGGTCGATGCCCAGATTCTTTCGTTGCGCGCCTCGCTCGAAGCAGCGGGCGTGACCTGGCTGCCGCGCCGCGCCGAGGGCTGCGGCTACATTCTCTGGCGCTAACAGACCCTGTCTCGATGATACTGGCGCACTACGTGGCCTGATTGACGTGTGCGCATGCAGGCGGGATGAGACGTATTCCCTCGTTGGGATTGCGTACCATCCCGCCTTTGGATTTTCCATAGCGCATAATCCCAGCATATCCACCTTGCCCGGCCTAGGCCATCCTTCATAGCCCGTCTCTTCCGCCGTTCTCCTCCGTAGATGCGCTCCAGATACTACCCCCATGGCAGCGCCACCTTCGTCTGTCTCGGGCGCCTCAGGGAGTGTTGGGTAGGTCACTTGCATGCCGTAGTAAAATTTGAGACACTAGGGACTGACCTATAGCTGGCGGGCTTTTCCCGCGGTTGCAATTATGTGTGGCGAGAAGAGGAGTGGCGAGTGGAACAGCGAATGATGAAGCTGCTGGGAACGGCTGCCAAGCATACCCTGGAGGCGTTGCGGCGCGCGCTATTCGCGGTATTTATCACGGGACTGCTGGTGGCGCTGATTACGGCTGTCGCGACCGAGCTTGTTGGCTTTCTGCTGACCAAGCAGATCAGCGGCCCGACCCATCTGGCGGCGGCTGCGCTGGCGCTGGCCTTTGGGTACGCGATTGCGGTGACGGTCTTCCTGGGGGAGATTCTGCGCGCCATCGTCAAGATCATCGAGATGATCGTCGAAGAGTCTGAGAAGCTTGCCGCTGCGGCTATCAAAGAGGCCGGTGTGCTGGCGCGCGAAGCTGGTGGCGAAGCGGCGCATCTTGGGCATGCCGCGCTTGGTGACGCTGGCGCGCTGGGTCGCGGTCTGGAGCACGCTGTCGGTGGCGCGGCGGGCGCGATTGGCGGAGTAGCGGCCGGAGCGGCGCATGAAGTTGGGCATGTTGAGCATGGCATCGCCAGCCACATGCCCGGGCATCACAACGCCTCGGCTGCTCCAACGCAGACGCCGAACTCATAGATTCCGACGGCGCCGACCTGGCGCGAAACATTGAACGGGCTGGTGGTCGCGCCTGGTTGCGCGGGCCATTGGTCCGTTCCGTTTGCGGTCCGTTGTGTGTCGGTGTTAGGCTGGCTCAGGCATAGAGGACATAGCGGCGAACGCAGCGGGCTTCTCGATTACAGAGCGAGACAGCGAGGCTGTGCGCCGGGTTCGTTTCCTGGAGCAGGCGATGCATCGGCGGTATTTCTGGCTGGCAGTGGCGCTTGCCGTGCTTATCGTGAGCGCCACCGGATATATTCTGGCCGGAAACTATTTGTACGCGCAATACCAGACGAGCTTGTCCAGCTATACCACCTCGTGTGACGCCCTGATCTCGTGGAATCCACCAACGCGGCTCTATACGGGCCTCTATGTCAACGCGCCGGATCTGGCCGTCATCCGTTATCGCAGCCAGTTGCGGCAGACACTGCGCATTACGGTCAGCATCCCCCGATTCACAGACGAGCAGACTGTCCAGGTGACGGCGACGCAGAGCTTCCAGCAACACGCATTCAAGCCACCTATCATCAACGGCGAGCTGGATGCGTTGGTGGAACCGGGCCAGCGCGCCGCCCAGGTGCATCTGCGCGTGCAGTCGTTGAGCAAGACCCTCTGTGATACTAGCGCCCCGATCACATTGATGTCGCGCCAGTGGATGCAGTGGTATGGGTCGGACAACAGCGATAACTTTGCCTACCTCGCGGGCTGGGTGACTCCAAACGCCTCCGTCATCCAAGATTTGGTGGCGCGCGCCGCTCACCGGCTAGATAACCCGTCCACCAGTCCTCTGTACCCCGCCACAACTGAGATGCATGGCTACGTTGGTGGCGCTAGCCCCGACGATGTGCGCGGCCAAGTGAACGCGCTCTTCGACGCCTTGCAGTTTGACTACCACGTGCAGTATTCCTTCGATACTATTCAGGGTGACAGCCAGCGCATCCAGCTTCCGGCGGACGTGCTCTCGCGGAGTAATCCTACCGCGATGTGTGTCGAGACGACGGCTATTCTCGCCTCAGCGGTTGAGCATCTGGCGATGCGCCCCTTCATCATCATTGTGCCGGGCCATGCATTCCTTGGTGTGGCGCTTGGCGCGGACTCCAGCGCTCCGATTGAATATTGGGAAACGTCGGACCTCAATGGCGCTACCGGTAGCCAGGCGCACGTACACGGCCAGAGCGAATATCTTACCTATCAGCAGCGCAATCAGATTAGTGCGATAGATATTCGGTACGAGCGCCAGCATGGCATTGCGCCGATCGAATAGTCAGTGGATGGACGACGAGGAATGGATGGAAGCGCGTTTCCAACATGGATGGGTGTAGGGGGCTATGTCGGCCTCTCGTGCGCCATGGTCGCCGCCGCCGCCCTTGCCGTCTGGGCGATAGTCTATCGCCGTGGCACGCCACGTCAGTCCGCGATGGCGATCCTGATTTGCCTGCTCTGCGCGGTGTTGATGATTCTCCCGCTCTGGTGGCAGCAATCGCGCTTCCAGTTCTTCGGCAGCAGCCTCGGCGGCATCGAAGTGGCGCTGGTGCTGACGTGGATCACTCTCTTCGGCTGGACCCTCCCATTGGGCATGTTGGCCAGCTTCATCGCGTTGGCTGAGCCGAACAAGCCCATCGAGCGGCGGGGGCCGCGACGGAGTCCGCTGCTCGACGCAACCCTTCGGCTGGCGCTTGCTGATCCGGCGCGCTACGTCTCCGTCAGGAGAAATGACGAACCCTGGGCGCAGTTGGCCGTGGTCGATGATGTGACCTCCAAAGGCGTGCGCACGTTGCTCTTGCGCAAACAGTTAACCCTGATTGGGCGCGAGGTGGATAACGATATCGTTCTGGATGATGAACGCATCTCGCGCCATCATGCGGAGATTCGTATGGACCACGGGGTAGCCGTGCTACTGGACTATGGCAGCATGAATGGCACTCTGATTAACCGGCAGATGGTGACTCAGCCGATCCCTCTCAAGCCTGATGACATTGTGGATCTGGGTATGCGACGTTATCGGTTCTTGCTGATCGAGGGGCCATTCGCCACCTTTGAAGATGAAACGTCCAGGATGCCCGGAGCCGGTGGCGTGAATCGCAGACAGACCCTACCGCCAGTCAGCCCACCGACTCTCGTAGCCATCAACGGCGAGCTGACTGGCGCCCGCTGGGAGTTGCTGGAGCCGGTTACCTCAATCGGGCGCGATGCATCGTGCCAGATTCGGTTGCCAGATTCGACCGTCTCGCGCCACCATGCCCAGGTTGTGCGGCAGGCCGATGGCTACTACGCCAGCGACGTGGAAAGCATCAACGGCACGAAGGTGAACGTCGACATCCTCACCAAGCCACATCGCCTACAGCATGGTGACTTGCTTCACGTGGGGGAAGTTGCGTTGCGCTTCGTTTCGTCGATGCCACCGTTGGACACACCAACTCCGCCGCCGAATCATATCCAGCCACCCGCTGGTGGCAAGTCATCCAGCCGGACAACGACTCCGTTCTCACGTGGAGCGGCGCTTCGTCCGATGGATGATGGGCAGCAACCACACGGCTAACGGAGCGGGTGCGGCCCGCGTGTTTTCTGCCAGCCACCGC
>JAICKD010000593.1 GCA_025928125.1 Ktedonobacterales bacterium | reverse complement strand
GGCCAGTGATACGTCATCAAAGCGCCGGATAAGCCTGTAGCATATCGTTCATCGCGCTTGTTTGGACGGGGAGTTCGACTCTCCCCCATCTCCACCAAAAAGGCCCAGGAAAATTCGCTCCTGGGCCTTCGCTAGGCAGTCGCCGAAAGTCAACATAGAGCAGCGACTTGTCATTTTTCGTGCTCTTGTCGGATCCGAGCGAGCGCCAGGGGCGTCTCCGTCGACTGTTCGGCGGCAAAGCGGGCAAGCAGTCGATGCTTCTCACTCAGATCACGTATCCGTCCACCCGGCAGGGCCTTTTGACGGACTTGGCGATTCACCTCTCATATCTGCTGTGGCTCCTGGGTAATGCGCCTGTCTCACCGATCACTTCTCCTTTCTGCTCTCATTGAGGAGACAAGTGTCCACTTTGGCGGTCCTATTCAATAAATACCCCATATACCAAATACCCCATATACCCCGCTTGGCTAGCCTGGTATACTGGAACCCTGCATACGGTCTTTTCAGCAATAAGCAAGCGAGATGCGGAGGAAGACGATGAGCCTGAACGAGTCTGATACGCGGGCCAAGCTCATCGATCCCGCAATTCATGCTCGTGGCTGGACGGAGGATCTGATCCGGCGCGAGGAGACCGCTGGGGCTATCGAGATTCTCGGCGGCAAGGCGCGCAAGCGCTCGAACGGCCGGGTGGACTATACCTTACGGGTGCGTGTGAACCCCGAGACGCAGCCCATTGCGGTGGCGCTGATTGAGGCGAAGGCGGAGCATCTGCCGCCGACGCATGGGCTGGAGCAGGGCAAGAGCTACGCCGAGGCGCGGCGACTGAACGTGCCGTTCGTCTTCGCCAGTAACGGCCACCTCTTCATCGAATATGACCGCACAACCGGCCTCACCTCCACGCCGCGCTCACTGACCGACTTTCCCACACCTGAGCTGCTCCGCGCCCGGTACGAAGCGGCGCTCGGCTTCCGGCTGGATGCGCCCGCCGCCGCTCCGTTGCGTGCGCGCTATACCGGCGGCGAGGCAACCCGCCGCTACTATCAGGATGCCGCCATCCGCGCCGTCCTCGAAAAACTGGCACGGGGCGAGAAACGGGCGCTGCTCTCGCTGGCGACTGGCGCGGGCAAGACGTTTATCGCCGTCAATTTGCTCAAGCGGATTGCCGACGCGGGCGCCTTCGGACCGGGGCAGTTGCGCCGCGCCCTCTTCGTCTGTGACCGCGACGAGCTGCGTAAGCAGGCGGCTGGGGCGTTTCAGAATCTCTTCGGTGCGGACGCGGCAGTGGTGGAGAAGGGCAAGCCGCAGAAAAATGCACGGATCCTCATTGCGACCTACCAGACGCTGGATGTGGCTTCAGACGAGGCTGAGGCGAACTTCCTGCTGGCGAATTATCCCGCGAACTACTTCAGTCATATCATCATCGATGAGTGTCACCGCTCCGCCTGGGGCAAGTGGTCGCAGATCCTCGACCGCAACCCCGACGCCATCCAGATTGGGCTGACCGCCACACCGCGCCAGATTGTGCTGACGCAGGCTACCGCTGAGGCCCGCGACGATGCGCGGATCACCGCCGATAACTATCGCCATTTCGGCGAGCCGGTCTACGAGTACGACATGGCGCAGGGCATCGAGGATGGCTACCTCGCCGCCTGCGAGATCATCCGCCGCGATATCTTCCTGGATGAGAAGGAGGAGAGCGAGCGCGAGACGCCGCTGACGCAGCATGATCTCTGGGGCAAACTGCTGACCGACGCGCGCACTGGCAAAGATGTGACTGTCGCCGATCTCCGCAGTCAGTACATCGCGTCCACCTTCGAGGATGCGCTGCTCTTGCCGGAGCGGGTGGAGGCGATGTGTCGTGATCTCTTCGAGTTCCTGCGCGACTCTGGTGGACCGGAGCAGAAGACGATTATCTTCTGCGCCCGCGATGAGCACGCCGACCGGGTGGCCATCGCGCTGAACAACCTCTACGCCGACTGGTGCGCGCGCCAGGGACGCAAGCCGCTGGAGCACTATGCTTTCAAGTGTACGGCGCAGAGCGGGGGGAGCGATTACCTGGCGGATCTGCGGGCCGCCTCGCGCAGCTTCTTCATCGCGACGACAGTGGATCTGCTGACGACCGGGGTAGATGTGCCTGCCGTCCGCAACATCGTCTTCTTCAAATACGTGCGCTCGCCGATTAGCTTCTATCAGATGGTGGGGCGTGGCACGCGATTGGACCCCGCCAGCGGCAAGCTGATGTTCCGCGTCTACGACTACACCAATGCGACGCGCCTCTTTGGCGAGGCATTCCTCTCACGCATGCGCGCACGCGTGAAGCCAGATGGGGATGAGCCGCCGGATCGGAGTGAGCCAGAGCATCCTATCGAGGCATTGGGCTTCGAGGTGCGCGTGACCGACGCTGGACGGATGATCGTGACAGAGGTGGACGGCAAGGCGACTCCGGTCACACTGGAAGATTATAAGGCGCGGCTGGCCGCCGGGGTGGTGGCCGAGGCGCCGACACTAGATGCGTTTCGCGGGCGCTGGGTGACGCCCGCTGAACGCCACGCGCTGCTGACCCGCCTGCCGGATGGGGGGCGCTCGGCGGAACTGGTGCGGACGCTGGAGGGTCTCTCTGACTGCGACCTCTACGATGTGCTGGCTGATCTGGCCTATGGTCTGGCGCCCAAAACTCGCCACGAGCGCGCCGATGCCTTCTCCTATAAGCATGAGGAGTGGCTGGCCGGACTGCCCGTGAGCACGGCGGCGACGCTGCGGGCGCTGGTCGAGCAGTTTGCGCGGTCGGGTACGGATGGGTTGGAGAATCCGCACGTCTTCGAGACGCCGGAGGTGATCCGCGCTGGTGGGCTGGCGGCGCTGCGGGAGCTGGGCGAGCCACGAGATGTGCTGCGTGAGACCAAAGAGAGGATGTTCGCCGCGTGATCGATACCAACGACACACAGGACACGGCTGACGAGATAGAGCAGCGGCCGCTGCCCGATGGCTGGC
>JAICKD010000441.1 GCA_025928125.1 Ktedonobacterales bacterium | reverse complement strand
CCTGCGTCATTGCTCTCTTGTCGGCTGCGGTCAGCCTGCTGCTGAGCCCAGTTATGTACCTCATTACGCTGGCGCTCAACCACGGTCTGAGCGACCAGTTCCAGTTGAGATTGGGTTTTGGTATCGTCATCAGCGGCCTCAATGTTCCTCTTTTCATGGTGGCGACGCTTGCGCTGAGCGTGCTTGGCTTTATCCTGTTGATTGGCGCGCTCTATGCCTTCAACGGGTTGGCGTATCTCTGGGGGCAGTTCGCCCGGCTGATGCTCGGTATGAACGACAACGCGCGGCGACTGGCCGAGGCCCAGGCGACAGCGATCCGCGAACGGACACGTGCCGAGCGCGCCGACCAGAGCAGGCGCGAGCTGATCGTCAACGTCTCGCACGAGTTGCGCACCCCCATCGCCAACATCTCCGGCCACGTCGAGTCGCTGTTGATGTCCGAGGGCCAGAGCGCCAGTGATGAGAACAGTAGACACTACCTGGAGATCGTGGCGCGGGAGGCGGAGCGGCTGAGTTCGCTGGTGGATGATTTGCTCGCGCTGGCCCGCGCCGATGCCGACGAGCTTAAGCTGGATGTGCGTCCCATCGCGGCTGGCGATGTCGTCGAAGAGGTCTACCAGTCGCTCGCGCCGCTCGCCATGCGCGACCGCCAGGTGAAGGTGGTACGCAGCATCGCGCCGGAGTTACCGCCCGCGCTGGCGGACCGCGACCGGCTGGCGCAGGTGCTGCTCAACCTCGTACGCAACGCCATCATCTATACGCCTTCTGGCGGCATCGTCTCGATCAGCCTCAGCCGCGAGGATGCGAGCCATCTCGCCATTACCGTTGCCGACACCGGCATCGGCATCCCTCCTGAAGACCTCGCCCGCGTCTTCGACCGCTTCTACCGCACCGACGCCTCCCGCACCCGCGCCTCCGGCGGCTTTGGTCTGGGGCTTTCGATTGCGCGCGATCTGGTGCAGGCGATGGGCGGCTCGATCACCGTCGCCAGCGCGCCGGGCGAAGGCAGCCAGTTCCGTGTCGTGCTGCGGGTCGTGTGAGTGATATACTCTCCCCATGGTGTGGTTGGCTCCGCGCCAATAGCCATACGGGAGAGCACGGGCGATGGCGACGGTACTACTCGTCGAGGATGAGGCGGATCTCTGCAACCTCATCAAAGGGCATCTTGAGGGCGACGGCTATACCGTTGTGCAGGCCTTCGACGGCCCAACGGCGCTGACACTTGTCGAACAACACCGTCCCGATGTGATCATCCTCGACTGGATGCTGCCGGGTATGGATGGCCTTGCGGTCTGCCGCCGCGTGCGCCAGTCGCATCTCATGCCCATCCTCATGCTGACCGCCCGCTCGGAGGAGATTGACCGGGTGCTAGGTCTGGAGGTCGGCGCCGATGACTACGTGGTCAAGCCGTTCAGTATGCGCGAACTGCTGGCCCGCGTCCGCGCGCTGTTGCGGCGCGTCACCCTCGATGCGCAGAGTCCCGTTTCGGGCGGGCAGGCGGCAGAGCCTCTCGCCTCGGTAGCTGGCGCCGCGTCAGCAGAGGCCGATGCAGCGACCACCACCATTGTGCGCGGACCGCTCCGTGTCGATCCCGCCATGCATGTGGCGACGCTGGATGGCGCGGAGCTAGACCTTACCCCCAAGGAATTCGAGCTGCTCCAGCTTTTCGTCGAGCATCCCGGTCGCGCGTTTAGCCGCGAGTTTCTGGTCGAGCGTATCTGGGGCTACGAGTACGACGGCTTCGAGCGCACGGTGGACACCCATATCACCCGGCTGCGCAAGAAGCTGGGTCCCCTTGGCGACAAAATAATCACGGTCTGGGGTGTTGGCTACCGCCTCGTCCTCTAGCTTGTAACTCTTCGTCATACCTCCTTATGACTCGGCCATATCAGCCGTCACAAACCCGCTGAGAGACCGTCACAGGTTCGACACACTTCGCACACATCCGGGCGTCATACTGTTTTCAGCGCCTCAGGAAGAACCGCTGAATGAGCGCCGGAGATTATAGACGATAGAAAAGCTAGTCGCGATCATCGAGGAGCCGACATCATGATGAACGATACCTATTCCAATGGCCCATCCGCCGACAACTATGGTGTTGACGGACCACCACCCGTACTCCCGCGTGAAGACGAAGAACGTAGTGGTCGCGAGATTCCGGCCTATGGCAGCGCGCCACGCGAGCGCCATCGCCCGCCCAGCTATGTCCGCTGGATTGCTGGCCTGCTCATCGTCTTTGTGGCGCTGGCGCTGGCTTGCGGTGGCATCAGCGCGGTGCTGGCGGCCATTGCGTTCAACAGCACGCCAGCCTCCGCCACCGTTGATAAGACGTTCAGCGTCACGGGCGTGCCGACGCTCGTGATCGACAGCGCCGCTGGCAGCGTGCATATCAACCCTGGGACCGATGGACAGATTACGGTTCACGCTACCAAACGGGTGCGCGCGCTGACCCACTCGCAGGCGCAGAGCGCGCTGGACGCGATCACCATCTCGGCGACGCAGAGCGGCAATCAGGTCAACATTCAGGAGGACAACACTGACGCCGGCGGATGGTTCTTCAACGGCTTCCAGCGCGCCCAGATCGACCTGACCGTGACCGCGCCCGCCAACACCAATCTGAATGTTACCGAGGACGCCGGAACGATCGCTGCCTCGGGCTTCACAGGCCAACTCACGACGCACGTTAACGCGGGCAGGGCGACGCTGAGTAGCATGACAATGGCTAAGGGGTCGTCGTTGAACGTCAACGCGGGCAGCCTGACGATGGATGGCGCGCTCCAGTCGGGCGCCTCACTCTTCGTGGAGGTCAACGCCGGGTCGGCGGATGTGACGCTGCCTCAGGATACCAGCGCTCACCTCGACGCGACCGCCTCGGCGGGAAGTGTGAACGTGAATGGCTGGAATATCGCCGTGAATCACGATGCCGCGAATACGGCGGCAAGTGGCGATCTGAATCCCAATCCGACCGGTACAATCACGATTCGGGTGAGCGCCGGGAGCGCCTCGCTCAACGCGGGAGCATGAGGGCGAGCGCCGCCTGCCGATACCGAACTGCCATAACAAACCTGGAGGCGTCCATATGGACGCCTCTTATGCTACCCAGGACCACTATCCTCGCATGAGTTGACATCGTCCTCCGGTTGATGTAACCTCCGGCGAAATGAACAGCAAATGGGCTGTCGTCCGCCACAATGGGTGTCGCCGCCATCAGGGGAGGGCCAACCATGCAAAACGCGATGAACATCAAACCGTCTCATCCCAGCCGCGCCTGGCTCCTTCTGCCGCTGCTCGTCTTCGCGCTGGTTGCGCTCACCGTCGGTATCGTCGCGCATCAGACAGTGCGCTCGCCGTATACCGTGCCGTTTTTCCACCTCTTCTTCAGCGATACGCTCCACATGAAGGTCTGGCTGGTGACGGCGGCGCTCGTCCTCGGCCTCTTCCAGCTGCTAACGGCATCGCGGATATACGAGTTGTTGCGCTTCCCGCCGAAGGGGCGCCTCTATAACATCGTCCACCGCTGGTCGGGGCGTGTTGCCATCGCCCTGACGGTGCCCGTCGCCTACCACTGCATCTTCCTGCTGGGCTTCGAGATGACCGATACGCGCGTTTACATCCATTCGCTGCTCGGCTCGGCGTTCTATGGCGCGTTCATCGCCAAGGTGCTGCTCGTGCGGGTCAACCGCTTCCCAAGCTGGGCGCTGCCAGTCGCGGGCGGGCTGCTCTTCTCGATCCTGCTGGGCCTGTGGATCACCTCCGCAGCCTGGTTCTTCAGCATCTCAGGCGTGGCGTTGTAGCGCACGGGACACGGAAACGATAGATCTCAGGTGAACACTCACTCAGGCGTCGTTGTCCTGAAGTGCGCGCTCGCCCGCGCCGTCGTCCGCGAGAGCCTCCGCGTGGACCAATT
>JAICKD010000567.1 GCA_025928125.1 Ktedonobacterales bacterium | reverse complement strand
GCGCCTGAAGGCGGCTTGCGAGCCGCCACAAGACCCGCCTGCGCGGGTCCACGTCCGAATGCGGGTCCGCGCAGGCGGACCTTGTGGGCCGAGAGGCCCTTCAGGCGCGAATTTATTCGCTGGCCATCAACCGCTGGCCATCAACCGCTGGCGAACGATCCATCGTAGTAAAGACGAGGTAGAGCATGATCCTGGTGGTAGGAGCCGGTCTGGCCGGGCTGACCTGCGCGAAGGCGCTCGTGGAGGCTGGGCATGAGGTCCGCGTGATCGAGGCGTCGGACCACGTCGGCGGGCGCCTGCGCACCGATCACAGCCCCGATGGCTTCCTGCTCGACCGTGGCTTTCAGGTCCTCTTCACCGCCTACCCGGCCGCGCGGCGCAACCTCAACTACCCTGCGCTGCGCCTCAAGAAGTTCACGCCCGGCGCCGTCCTCATCCGCGATGGCAAGTGGCATGAGCTTGGCGATCCGCGCCGCGCGCCGCTGCTGCTGGGGCCGACGCTCGCCAATCCGCTGCTGACCTTCGGCGACAAGCTGCGCACGTTGCGGCTGGCGGGCTATGCGCGGCGGCGCAAGGAGCGCGACATCTTCTTCGGCAAGCTGCGCGGCAAAGTCAGCGACCGCAGCGCCTATCAGGAGCTCCAGCGCCGCCACTTCACCGACGACGGCTTCATCGCCAACTTCGCGCGTCCATTCTTCGGCGGCGTCTTCCTCGACCGCAGTCTGGAGACGAGCGCGCGCATGCTGCTCTTTATCATGAAGATGCTCGCCAGCGGCGATATCGTCATCCCGGAGCAGGGTATCGGCGCCATCACCGAGCAGATTGCCGCCGCGCTGCCCGCCGACGCGATCAAGCTGGAGACGCGCGTGGAGGGCATCGTCGAGGCCGATGGCCGCGCGATTGGCGTGACGCTAACGGGCGGCGAAGAGGTGCAGGGCGAGGCGGTGGTCATCGCGACGGATGCTCCCAGCGCGCAGCGGCTGCTCAACCGCGACGACCTGCCCAGCGAGCCAGTCGCCGCGACCTGCCTCTACTTCACCACCACCGAGAGCCTCTACAAAGGCCCCAAACTGCTGCTCAACGCCAACCCCGACGCCTTCGTCAACCACGCCGTGCAGATCAGCAACATCTCACCCGCCTACGCGCCCAAGGGCCAGCATCTGCTCTCCGTCACCGTGCTGGGGGCGCCCGATCTGGGCGACACGGAGCTGATCGCGCGCTGCCGTGCAGACATGGCGCCGTGGTTCCCTGGCAAAGACCTGGCGCAACTCCGGCACCTTGCCACCTACCGCATCCGTTTCGCGCAGTTTCGCCAGCCACCCGATATCTACCAGAAGCTGCCGCCGAGCGTCGGCGCGGTCGGCGGCCTCTTTCTGGCGGGCGAGTATACCTGTAACAGCAGCATCCACGGGGCGATGCTGAGTGGCGAGCAGGCGGCAAATGAGATGCTGAAATGGCTGGCCACCGCGAACGACTGAGCGCCGTGTGGTACGCTATACGGTATGGTTCTGGTTCTCTTCTTCATCAAGGCGCTGGTCGCCCTCTTCACCGTGGTAGACCCGATTGGGCTGGCTCCGGTGACGTTGGCGCTGACAGCAGACCTCTCACTCTATGAGCGCGCCTTCGTGGTCACCCGCGCGACGATCATTGCGGCGGTGGTGGTGGCTATCTTCAGCGTACTCGGCGAGGCGATCTTCAGCGCGCTGGGTGTGACGACGCCAGCCTTCAGCCTGGCGGGCGGCGTGCTGCTCTTCCTCGTCGCCATCGACATGCTCTTTGGGCGACAATCTGGCGCGCGCGAGACGCCGCGCGAGGCGCGTGAGGCGCGCAAGCGCGAGGATGTCAGCGTCTTTCCGCTCGCCATCCCGATGATCGCAGGCCCCGGAACGCTGACCACGATCATCCTGCTGAATAGCTCCACTGCCAACAACCCTGCCGGGCCAGAGCTGCTGCTGCGCGTCGTCATCGCCGCCGCCGCCGCGCTCACGCTCGTCGCCTGCTGGATCACCATGCGCCTGAGCCTCTCGATTCAGAAGCGCATCGGCGTGACGGGCATCCTCGTCCTCTCGCGTGTGCAGGGCATGCTGCTGGCGGCGGTGGCGGCGCAGTTCATGCTCAACGGCATCTCGCAATTCCTGCATATCGGCTAGCTGGAAGACCTGCCTATCGTCGTCAATCCTCAGTATATGTCTGATGCATATCTGGCGCGCATAAATCGGGATTTACGCTGTTACGGGTATGCCAATTCGTATGTCGCAGTCCTTTCCTTATATCATAGAACGACTCGTAGTACCTTCTACTCCACCTCTATCCTCACGACGACCAATTTCTGAGTACCCCTTGACAACAGCCAGCAGCATTCATTAAACTTCTCCCAAGACCTTCCGGATATATCCGCTATCATGACTATATCCGACATATTCATGAAGACGGCGACAACAGGGAGGACGTCGGGTTCCCACGTGGATGGTGTTGCAGTACGCTGCGTTGTTCAGCGGCGGGCGAATCTCAGAGAGGGAGAGAACGCACATGGCAACCACTGCTTCTAGCATCTCGATGCTGTACAACCAGGCGCGCCTTCAGATGCAGGCGACGGTACGCTCCTGGTACCCCGGCTTGATGTTCTTCGACCTGCCTGAATTTAGTCACGGCAATCTGGTCGCGCGTATGTGCTCCTGGCAGAATACGGCTCTCCGACTGGCGAACACACTGGGCTTCCAGGAGGCTCAAATGACGTTCGGATCGGTCGCAAGCTACGATGCGCTGCTCCCATCTGCTCGCATGAATGTTGGGCAGGCGGTCCACGAGATGTGGCCGGGCGCGAGGGCCGCGACCATGCCGCTTGGCGCAACGCTCTCGGCGTCGGAGGAGTTCACGCAGTACCATCTCGGCGCGCAAAACCTTGCGATGCAATTGGCTCCGCTCTGCTCCCAGGCGTACGCGATGCAGATGGGTAGCTACAGCTACAATTTTGGCTACACGGATCCAGAGCACACTGTGCCAGGTACTCTCTATGGGAGCAACCCGAGCAATCCGACCGACCTGCGTGACCCGCGTGACCCGAATGATCGCAACTAATGCGTAGCGAGACGAGAGAAACGGCTACGCCGCTGATCCCAGCCAGATATCCCT
>JAICKD010000537.1 GCA_025928125.1 Ktedonobacterales bacterium | reverse complement strand
CTGTGGCCGCGCCGCTGGGCGGAGGCCTACGTCGCCTTTGCCGCTGGAGAGAAGCGCTCGTGGTTGCGCGCGCAGGGGGTGCGGTTCTTTCCCATCGTCGGCTGGGCTGAGCGTGGCGGTTATGGCGCCATCGGCCACGGCAACTCCGTGCCGCGCTTCCATCTAACGTGGGGAACGGGGCCGGGGGTGCTCGCGCCATTCGTGCGCCAGGTGCAACACGCGCGCAAGAAGGGTCTGGTCACGCTCCTGTTTCGCCATCGCGTCAACGCGCTGACGGTGAGCGGCGGAACGGTGGATGGCGTGCGGGGCGATATCCTG
Source organism: Ktedonobacterales bacterium (assembly GCA_025928125.1). Taxonomy (GTDB): domain Bacteria; phylum Chloroflexota; class Ktedonobacteria; order Ktedonobacterales; family JADMIN01; genus DAHUXT01. Next base: position 2,941 of record JAICKD010000537.1, on the reverse strand, counting down.
GAGCCGAGCGCTATCGAGCGGGGCAAGCCAAGCTCGCGCGTCGCCGTGGGCGAATTTACGCTGAAGGCGCAGGCGGTCATCGTCACGGCGGGCGGCATCGGCGGCAACCAGGATCTCGTGCGCGCGAACTGGCCGGAGCGGCTTGGCAGCCCTCCTAAGCACATGATTACCGGGGTGCCTGCCCATGTAGATGGCCGGATGCTGGCGATCACCGAGGCGGCGGGCGGACGGATCATCAACCGCGACCGCATGTGGCACTATGTCGAGGGTATCGAGAACTGGAATCCCATCTGGCCGCAGCATGGCATTCGCATCCTGCCAGGGCCATCGTCGCTCTGGCTCGATGCCCGTGGCAATCGCCTACCGGTACCACTCTTCCCCGGATTCGATACACTGGGCACGCTCGAGCACATCATGCAAACAGGCCACGAGTATACCTGGTTCGTCCTGGACCAACGGATCATCAAGCGCGAGTTTGCCCTCTCCGGCTCCGAGCAGAACCCCGACATCACCAACAAGAGCATCGTGCAGACGCTGCGGCGGGGATCGGACGCGCCGAAGCCGGTCCAGGCCTTTATGAAGCACGGCGCGGACTTCATCGTCGAGCGCACATTGCCCGATCTGGTACGCCGCATGAATGCGCTGACCGAGGAGGCGCTGCTCGACCCCGCGATGCTGGAGCGCGAGATCGTCGCCCGCGACCGCGAGGTAGCGAATCCCTATACCAAGGATATGCAGATCACCGCCATCCGTGGTGCGCGCCTGTATCGGGGTGACCGGTGGATTCGCGTGGCGAAGCCGCACCGGCTGCTCGATCCCGCCGCCGGGCCGCTGATCGCCGTGCGGCTGCACATCCTCACGCGCAAGACGCTGGGCGGACTCGAAACCGACCTCTCGGCCCGCGTGCTCGGCGCGGATGGCCAGCCGGTCCCCGGACTCTACGCGGCGGGCGAGGTCGCGGGCTTCGGCGGCGGCGGAGTGCATGGCTACCGCGCGCTCGAAGGGACCTTTCTGGGCGGCTGCATCTTCTCCGGGCGGACGGCGGGCCGCGCGGCGGCGAAAGCGGTTATCTGATCGTTCGGGCGACCTGGGCGCGTTTCATCATCGCCTTCAGCGCCTTGATCTCGCCCAGATGCCCAGCGCAGCCCATGAAGACAACCTTGAGCAGCTGATCTTTGGTGACTGGCGTCTCTTTGCCCCAGCCAGGCACTGGCTGAAGTAACGCCTCGAACGATGGCAGCGAAAGGAGGTATGCGCGTAACGCGCCGCTGGCCTGATCCAGATAGGCGAGCAAATCCTCTGCGCTGAGGGCCGGGATCGCGGCGACCTCTTGCTGCGTATAGCCCGTCAACGCACCCAAACCGCGATAGCCGATGCCCTGCGCATGATAGCCAGTGCGCTCGGCCCAGCCCCGCGTCAGCCAGAGTTCGTCCTCGGCTGGCTTTTCCTGAAAGACCCGTGTGACGACATCGAGCCAGCGACTGACGTGCCAGACGGTGACGCCGATGCTATTCCCTTCCGCGTCTGGCTGCCAGGCCAATCCCTGGGGCGAGAGTTTTTCCACCTCGCCGCGTGTACCCTCGACTAGCGACGCGATGAGATCGGCGTAGAGTTCATTCCCCTGCATAATGTAGCCCTCCGGCGCACAGTAGAGCATCTCGCGAAATCACAGACGGAGTATAGCGGCCATGCCGACACAGAAGCAATAGACCAGAGGGCTGCGCATGTAGCAGGGATAGCGGCGGGCTTGGATTTAGCCGAGACATGATGTTCTTTTACTATTTACGAGGGGCTGCCACAGCGGCTGGCGGTTAAAACCGCGCCTGAACGGCCTCGCTTTGCTGCGCTCGCTCCGCCACAAAACCCGCCTGCGCGGGTTTCTCCCACCCACCCTGGGTAAGTGACCGATGGGGTGAAGTCTGGAGAGTCCGCGTAGGCGGACTTCGTGGCCGCGGGCCATTGAGGCGCGGTTTTAACCGCCCGCGCCGCTCACAATTGGTAAAAAATCGTCATACCGCGAACGGCCACGCCACACTACCCCCACTTGCCGCCGGTCTCGTTGCGGGCGGCAAGGATGGCCATCTCGAAGTGGCGCGTCTCGATCACCGGCGGGTTGAGACGCGCGGCGCCGGACTGCGCCGCGGCTAGCGACTCCGCGCCATGCGCGCGCACCCACTCCGAGACGGAGAGATTGGCGGCCCGGCGGCAAATAAACTCGATATCGGCGCCGCTCAATCCATCGGAGCGCTTGGCCAGCGTGTCGAGTGAGACGTTGTTGGCTAGCGGACGGCGCTTGGTGTAGATTTCGTAGATGACGCGGCGGGCCGGGCGGTCGGGCATCGGCAGGTCCAGCAGCAGGTCGAAACGGCCCGAGCGCAGCACCGCCGGATCGATCAACTCGGGGCGGTTGGTCGCGCCGACGACGATCACGCCGCGCCGCCCCTCGATGCCGTCCAGTTCGGTCAACAGTTGGCCGATAATCTTGTCGCTGACCGAGTCGAAGGCGGTTCCACGCCGGGGCGCGAGCGCGTCCATCTCGTCGAGGAAGAGCACGCATGGCGCGACCTGCCGCGCCCGCTGGAACGTCTCGCGCACGCCGCGCTCGGACTCGCCGACCCACTTCGAGAGCAGTTCCGGCCCTTTGACGGCGATGAAGTTCGCCTGGCAGGCGGTCGCCAGCGCCCGCGCCAGCAGCGTTTTGCCCGTTCCAGGCGGCCCGCTGAGCAGCACGCCGCGTACCGGCTCCAGGTCCATCGCCTCGAAGACTTCAGGGAAGCGCAGCGGCCACTCAATCGTCTCGATCAGCGTCCGCTTGATGCCCTCCAGCCCGCCGACGCTCTCCCACGGCGTCTGCGCCACCTCGACGGCGACCTCACGCGAGGCCGAGGGGTCAATGTGCTTGAGGGCGTCGCGCATGTCGTCCATTGTCACGGTGAGCGCG
>JAICKD010000241.1 GCA_025928125.1 Ktedonobacterales bacterium | reverse complement strand
TCTGATAGAACGTCTCGTAGCTCCCCGGCAGCGATTTGGCCACCGCGGCGACCGAGACCTCGCCGATATCGGTGTAGAGGCGGCCCCAGATGTTTTCTGGCTCCTCGGCCCAGCCCTCGTCGGCGGGGCGGCCACCCGTGCGCAGCGCATCTTCCTGGGTGTCCAGGCCATATTTTTCAAAGAGGCCACGGCTGCCGACGACGCGATAGCGCGGGCCGAGCCGCCGCACCAGCACGCTCATCCAGAGATGTGCAACGCTGCCATTGGCAAAGCGCAGGGCGACGAACGTATCGTCGTCCACCTGGGCGCCGGGCCGCCGCGCATCCACCTCCGCATAGACCGAGATCGGGTCGCCCAGCAGCACCAGCGCCTGGTCGATCAGGTGCGCGCCAAGATCGAAGAGCAACCCGCCCGCCTCCTGCGGCGCCGCGTGCTCGCGCCAGGCAGCCGCATTCACCGTCGGGCGATAGCGCTCGTAGCGGCTCTCGAAGCGCACGATATCGCCCAGCGCGCCCGCCGACTTCAACGCCTGAAGCGTGCGAAAATCGCTATCCCAGCGGCGATTCTGGAAGACGGTCAGCGGCACATTCGCCGCCGTGGCCGCTTCGATCAACTGGCGCGCGTCGGCGCTGGCGGAGGTGAACGGCTTATCGATGACGACGGGCAGGCCCGCCTGGATGGCGGCCATGCCGAGCGCGAGGTGGCTATCATTCGGCGTCGCCACCACCACAAGATCAACCGTCGTCGGATCGGCGAAGAGCGCATCCGAGGTAGATAGCACGCGTGCCGTGGGATAGTCACGCCGCGCCCGCGCCTGGCGCTCGGGGTTGGCGGTGACGATGACCGCGACCTCCATCCCCGCAACCGAGGCAATCAGTGGCGCGTGGAAGACCGACCCGGCAAGCCCGTAGCCCAGGACTGCCGCCCGAATCGGCGATTGCTGTTGCTGTGAAGAAGACACTGGAAGCCCACCATTCCTTGTTCATACAAGGAAGCGCCAGGAAAAATCTCCTGGCGCCCCCAAATGGTTCAATACTAGCGGCCGCTGGCCGCGTTACGGCGCCGCACGATGGCATCGGCGGTGACCGCGATGAGCAGTACCACGCCCTCAACCATCAGCTTGACGTCTGTTCCCTGATTCAGCAGATCGAGGCCGTTTTCCAGGCTGCCGATGATGAGCGAGCCGAGCACGACCGCCCAGACGGAGCCGCGCCCGCCGAAGAGGCTAACGCCGCCGATGACCGCCGCGGCAATCGCGTCCAGCAGCAGGGTCGGGTTGATCTGCGCCGAAGCCGAGATCGCGCGCGAGGAGGCCAGGATGCCACCAATCGCCGCCAGTGTGGAGGCCAGCATAAAGATGGCCACCCGAATGCCGACGACGCCGATGCCCGCGCGCCGCGCCGCCTCAGCATTGCCGCCAACGGCGTAGACATGGCGGCCAAAGCCGGTAAAGCGCATGATGAGCCAGAACACGATCAGCGCAGTCAGCAGAATCAGCGCTGAGTACGGAATGCCGCGATAGTTCTCGAAGACGATCAGCGCTACCACCGAGATCGTCACAACCGCACCCGTGCGCACGGCAACTTCCCAGAGTGGAGACTGCGGCAGGCCAGCCCGCTGACGCCGGATGCGTGTCCAGAGTTGAGACAGCACGTAGATCGCGATCAGCGGAATCGGCAGCAGAACGTCCCAGGGGAATCTGAGATAGTTAGTGGCGATGCCCGTCAGGAACGGGTCAATCAGGCGAATCGAGGCGTTGGGCAGCAGGTGAATTAGCACGCCCGTATAGCCAATCAGCGCCGCCAGCGTCACGATAAACGACGGCACGCGCAACACCGCGATAAAAAAGCCGTTGACGAGGCCGATGACCACACCGACGACGATCGCGATGATGATCGCATTGAACGCTGAGGCTGCTTGATTGGCCGAAAGCACCACCAGCACGGCGCCACATAGGCTGGCGACGGCGGCCAGCGACAGGTCAATTTCCGCGATCAGCAGCACGAGCACCGAACCTAGCCCCAGGAAGCCAATCGTGGCAATCTGCAGAATCAGGTTGCTCAGATTCTGCGGGGTGAAGAATATCCCACCACTGGTGACCTCGAAGAAGATGAAGATCAGGATGAGCGTCAGCACAACCGGCAGTTGCCCAAGTTCGCCGCGGCGGAAGCGGTCGCCCAGCGTCTGTAATGGACCAGCCGAGGCTGGCTCAGCCTTTGGCGCGGTCGGCGCCGATTCGGCAGAGGATGGACTCGTCATTGGCCGTTCTCCTGACTGACACTCGACCGAGCGGTATCGCCGTTGCTCAAGATCTCGCCAAACTCAGCGCCAGTGATTGCCGCGACCACCTGTTCAGGTGTGGTGTTACGGACATCGAATGTCGCGACGCGCTGGCCGAGGCGCAGCACAATGACGCGATCCACCACCTCGAAGACATCGGCGAGGTTGTGGGAAATGACGACGACCGCCAGCCCGCTATCGCGCAGGCGGCGAATTAGATGCAACACCTGGCGTGTCTGGGCGACGCCGAGCGCCGCCGTTGGCTCGTCCAGCAGCACCACCTGGGCGTTGCGCAAGATCGTCTTGGCGACCGCGATTGACTGCCGCTGCCCGCCGGAGAGTGAGGCGACCGGAACGCGAATCGAGGGGATTTTGACATCCAACTGCTCGAGCACCTCGCGCGTCCGACGCTCCATTTCGATTTCATTGAGCGGTCGCACGAGGTAAGGAATTATGGTCGTACGGTCTTCACGGCCAAGATAGAGGTTGGCGACGACATCGAGATTGTCGCAGAGCGCGAGATCCTGGTAGACTGTCTCGATGCCAAGGCTATTAGCATCCGAAGGTTTGGTAATGGTAGCGCGCTTGCCGCCAACATAGATTGTCCCGCTATCGGGGACATTGACGCCTGAGATGGTCTTGATGAGGGTCGATTTGCCCGCGCCGTTGTCTCCGACCAGGCCGACGACCTCACCGGAATAGACCTCGAAATCGACATTGCGGAGCGCCTGTACAGCTCCGAATGCTTTGGAGATGCCCGTCATGCGCAACGCGGGCTCGCCGCGCTGGGACGCCTGGCCCTGCGCGCCGGGAGCATTGCCGCCACTGGGGTTGGGGGAAGCATACTCAGCCATGTACGGTCCCTTCCTCGTCGAAGCTGACACACTGCTACGCTGATTCAAACCTCACTCGATGCCGGACGTGACGTGTGAAAGAGGCTATTGCCTTCAAGTATACCTGCAAAACCGGATGCACGACGATAGGGATTGTACACAGCGCGCGGTGTTTGCGAGATGAGGAGAGGAGCAGCATCCATTGCTGGAGCCTGCTCCTCTCGATCCAACTCAGCGCCCGGCCATTGTCTGCCCGAAGGCATGTATCGCAGTGGCGCTGAATCCGCGATGAGGAACCGCGTCTCGTTACGAGAGACGATCCCTCACCACTACGCGTGACTAACAAATGCCGCCAGCGCCAGCGGGGACGCCCTGGCAGATGTCGGACTTCGTGACATAGCCATCGGCGAGCACCGTCGAGGAGATATTCGAGATATCAACCGCGACTGGCGTCTCGAGTGTGGCCGGGACCGACTTGCCGTTCTGGAGTTTGATCGAGGCGGCAGCGAGCGAGGCAGTGTCTGTACCCTTGCTGAGCGCAGCCACTAGCGCCGCGGTCGCGTCGGCCTCTTTCCCGATGGCCTTATAGATGGTCATCGCCTGGTTGCCCTCCAGAATGTTCTGGAAGCCGATAACGGTCGCGTCCTGACCGGTGACGAGCACCTTACCAGCGAGATTCTGCGCCTTCAGCGCGGCGATAACCGTGCTGGCCATGCCGTCATTGGCGACATAGGCGATGGCAAGCTTGTTGCCAATCTTGTTCAGCGCGCCTTCCATCTCGGTCTGCGCCGTCTGATTGTTCCAGGCAGGTGTGTAGGTCTCGAACTGGAGTGTCAGGCTCTTGGCGTTGATCAGCGGGTCAAGCGCTTCGTGGGCGCCATTGTGGAAGAGAATCGCGTTGTTGTCGTCCGGTGACCCATTGATCATGACCAGGTTGTTGTTGCCGTTGTCCGTCACATACTTCTGGTAGTGATCAACGATGTACTGACCCTGCAGCTTGCCAACTTCGGTGTTGTCGAAGGAGACATAGAAGGCCAGGTTGTCGTCCTGAATCAGGCGGTCATAGGCGATGACCGGGACGTTCTGCGCGTGGGCCTTGTCGACGATTGCCGCGGAGGCGGCTGCGTCGACCGGAGCCACCACCAGGATACAGTCGCCCTTGGTCAGCGCAGTCTCTGCCTGATTGGTCTGCGTGTCTTTATTGTTGACCGCATTGTAGAAGTCGGTGGTCGCGCCCGGCAACGCCTTCTTGATGGCGGCGTCGAGCAACGGGTGGTCTTTCTGCTCCCAGCGCGGCGAGGTGTCGGTCTCTGGCAACAGAACGCCGACCTTTGTGCAGCCCTTCGGACCACTTGCCGCCGTCGAACCGCCAGTGCCACAACCGGCAAGCACGCTTGTCGCAAGCACGCCTCCCAGAATCAAGGTTGCCGCTACCCGCCAGTGGGTATGCTTATTGAGCTGCATTGCGCGTCGCTCCAATCTGAACGTGTGCAACTTGTGATGAAGCGATTACTTCATCGCAATCCCCTCGTGGGTTCCCCTCACGAAATACAGAATACGCATGATACGCATGATACTCATGATTCCACCGTGGAATCGGACAGGACCGAGTTCACCTGAGTTCGCTCGCACCCTCCTTTCGCCTCAACAGGATAGGAACTATGCTTCAGAAAGGCGGTATTTTTACTCTGCCACCGTACGTAATAACACGTAGCGCAGCACACCGCCAGACGGGAAAGTCGTTAACTGATACCCTCCGCCGCAACAAAATAGTCTCCGGCGGCAAGCGCTGGCATGGTCGTCAGCGACGGCGGCCCAAAGGCGGCTTCGATCACGGTGGCCACTGCGCCGAGCGCGATGGCGTTATCGCCCAGCTGCGCCATCTCGATCCGGGTGGCGGCCGATGATGCGGCGAGACTGCGGCGGGCAATGCCCTGGCGGATCGGTCCCAGGAGAAATTCACCGGCCCGCGCCATGCTGCCATCGAGCAAGATCAGCGACGGGTTGAAGATGTTGACCAGCCCCGCAAGCGCGATGCCAATATGGTATCCCGCGCGCTCGATGGCCTCCTGGGCGCATTTGTCGCCCGCCAGCGCAGCATGGACTACGTCGGCCACATCAAGCGGACCAGTTCGCCGTGGTCCAGCAGGCGCCGAAGATTCGGCGTCACGGTCGGCATGGTCGTCACGACCGTCGTTTTTGCCACTCCTATCAGGATATACGTCACGAGAGGCGGCCATCGTCACAGCAGCCGCTCCTGCCACCACCTCCAGGCAGCCACGGTTCCCGCAGTCGCAGACCGGGCCATTGTCGTCAATTGTGACGTGTCCCAATTCGCCAGCGGCGCCGCTGCTGCCCCGGTAAATATCGCCGTTGACGATCAACCCACAGCCGATGCCCGTGGCGACCTTGACATACGCCATGTTGTCTACGTTGCGGGCTGCCCCATACTGGCTCTCGCCGCGCGCGCCCATGTTGGCGTCGTTATCGAGATAGATCGGCGTCTTACAGGCGCGCTCCATCACCGTGCGGATATCGAAGTGATCCCAGCCGGGCATGCGCGGCGGACGCACCAGCATCCGCGAGGCGGCGTCCAGTGGGCCAGGAATGCCCAGCCCAACGCCAATGATCTGATGCCAGCCAATATGTTGCTCGGCGGTAAAGTCCATCAGGCTGGCGATGACCTGTTGCAGACAGATTTCCGGTCCGAGCGAGGCATCGAACCCGCCCGAACGGCGCGCGATGATCTGGCCCGCCAGATTGGTCAGCAAGAGTGTCAGATGGCTACGGCCCAGGTCAACGCCGATAACGTAGCCCGCGTCGGCGTTGAGC
>JAICKD010000352.1 GCA_025928125.1 Ktedonobacterales bacterium | reverse complement strand
TAGATAGCCACGGCCGGTGTCAGGCAGTAGCACTACGATCAGATCATCTGGCCCGCGGCCCTTCGCATATTCCAGCGCCGCTGCGACCGCCGTGCCAGCCGACCCGCCGCAGAGCATCCCTTCCTCGCGGGCAAGGCGCCGCGCGATGTGGAACGAGGTGCGGTCATCCACCCGAATGACCCGATCAACGACCGATTCATCCCAGTTGGCCGGATACGCGTCCTGGCCAATTCCTTCGACCTTGTAGGGGCGGAGTTCGTCATGGGAATAGATTGAGCCCGCCGGATCAGCGCCGATAATCTGGATTTTCGGGTCGCGCTCTTTGAGGTAGCGCGCCGTGCCGATAATCGTTCCAGCCGTGCCGACACCCGCCACAAAAGCGGTCACCTTGCCGTCGGTGTCGTCCCAGATCTCTGGCCCGGTAGTGCGGTAATGCGAGAGTGGGTTGGCAGGGTTGGAGTATTGGTCGGGGCTGCACGCGCCCGGTATCTCACGGGCGAGCCGCGCCGCCACATTGCGATAGCTTTCCGGCGAGTCGGAGGGAACGCTGTTAGGGCAGATCACTACCTCGGCTCCCAGTGCGCGTAACAGGCTGCGCTTTTCCTCGGCCACTTTATCGGTCATCACGCAGATGAGATGGTAGCCCTTGATCGCCGCGGCCAGCGCCAGCCCGGTGCCGGTGTTGCCGCTGGTTGGCTCGATGATTGTCCCGCCCGGTTTGAGCTTGCCGGACTGCTCGCAGGCCTCCACCAGGGAAAGGCCGATGCGGTCTTTGACACTGCCGCCTGGATTAAAGAACTCGACCTTTGCCAACACCGTCGCCGAGAGATCTTGAGTGACCCGGTTCAGGCGAATCAGCGGTGTGCGTCCGATAGTTTCGAGAATGTTCTGATAGTAGCGCATATGTCCTCGCGGCGGCGAATCCCGCCCTGCGACTTTCGCCGCATAACGGCCCTCCAGGGGTTTCCCCCAGGATGGCTATGAACATCACTGTTCGAGGCGCGCGTCATCGTCGCGCCATCGTAGTGCATAGTATATCGAAAGCGCGACGAGTGCCAGCATAGAGGTGAGTCAAGGCTATTTGGCTACGGTCGAAAAAAGGCAGCGATGTGGCGGCGACCGCATCGTGAGACACTATAATCTCACAGATGACGCGATTAGATGCGCGTCGTAGATTGATCGGCGGAATACCCGGAAAACAGGTGAGCAATGGGTGCTGCGATAAAGTGGGGCGCTCTCGTCGGAGTGGCCTCGTACCTCTTGTTAGGCATTGGGTTGACGGTGCTTGGTGTGGCGGTATTTGGCGGTGGCGCCGCCTCGCTCGATAGCAGCCCTGGCAAGCTGACGCTTGGCTGCGCGAGTCTCTTTCTGCTGCTGTTTGCCTTTTCAGCCGCCGGATTCTTTACCGGGCGGGAAACCTTGAATGCCGGGATGGGCGCACTTGCCGGAATGGTGACATTCGCCATCTACGGCGTCTTGATCACTGTCTATGCCCCGGGTAGCTCCTCGAATGTGCTCACTCAGGATGCAAACATGCCAGGTGGCTTCGGCATGCAGGCGATGGCGCTCTTCGTGACGGTGACCATCCCGTTGGGAATCGCCGCGTTGATGGGCTGGCTCGGCGGGCGGCCAGGAGCGATGCGCGGGCGCAAGTTGCGCAAGGCAACGTCTGATAGCGTGAGCCATGAGACTACTGGCGCGTCCGTCGGCGAGAGCTAGCGATTGCCCGCATCAATCTGGCGCGATGAGGCGCTAGCAGGCTCGACGGTGTCGAGCAACGTCGCCGCAATCGAAAACTCGGCAATCGCCCAGCTTCGTTCCGCAACAGCGGCGAATTTTTCCCGCGATGGGGACACTGCCGCTAGCACCGGATCAGTCGCTCCATCGGTACGTTCGCCGATATCAGGATCACCCGTGCTCTGCGAGAGGGTGAACGTGCCACGTAGCCCCGTTTCAACCAGGCCACGAACCAGTTGAAGCCCCAGTCCCTCCGTCGCTCGCGACGTATCCGCGGGCAGCCCAGCGCCGTCATCCGCGACCCGTACCACCAACCGATCACTCTCGCGTGCGGCGCTCATGCGGATCTCGCCACGTTCGCGCCCCTCGAAGCCATGTTCGATAGCATTGGCAATAAGCTCATTGAATACGATGGCCAGTGTGGTCGCCTCCTCGGTTGGCAGATAATACGGAACCGTGCCAACGTGAAAGCGGATGGTCATCTGCGGCGGGACGAGATTGGCCTGCACGATCATGGCAATCTTGCGGGCAATCTCGTCGATGCGCGCGACGCCGAGTTGGTTGGTCGAGAGCAGATCGTGGGTCGCGGCGATGCCCTGAATGCGCTCAACACTTTCGAGCAGTACCTGCTGCACCTCTGGGTTCTGGCTCCGCCGCCTGCGCATGTTGAGGATGCTGGATATCTGCGTCAGGTTGTTTTTTACCCGGTGATGCATCTCGCTCAACAGCGTTTCTTTGATGCGTAGCCCCTCGCGGGTCTGCTCGAAGAGACGAGCGTTCTCCATGGCGATGGCCGCGACATTGGCGAATGTCGTCACGAGCTGCAACTGATGATCATTCAGCATGTAGCGCTGGCTGCTGAAGATGCAGAGCGAGCCGACCGGCCCCTGGCGCGCCGTCAGCGGCACGCAGAGCACGGCATGTTGGTCTTCTATCGCTTCAGGATGGCCGTAGAGAAAACAGCCCTCATCGGTGCGCATGCAGTCGAGTTTCAGGCTCGATGTCCCCGACTGGACGACCCGCCCGACGCAGCACTGGCCGACTGGCACCTCGGCGCGCGCCGTCTCGAGCTGCTCGAAACCGTGGGTCGCGACGGTTGAAAGCTTCTTGTTGGCGGGGTCAAGCTCAAATAGTACTGAGCGATCAGCGCCACTCAGCTGGACAGCCTGGGCAACGATGGTGTGGAGCACATTCTCGAAGACCAGCGTGGAGGCAACCAGCGTGGAGACACGATAGAGCATGTTCAACTGGTGTACTCGCCGCCGTAGCTCCTCATCAGTCTGCGCGTAGATTCGGCCGTTCTCGATGCTCATCGCGATCTGCCCGGCGACGATCTCCAAAAAGCTCAACTCGTCGTCGGTGAACAGATGCGGCTCGCGCGTCTGCACGCTGATGACGCCTTGCAACTTTTCGGCGGTGAAGAAGATGATCGGAACAGAGAGGAGTCCCGCATAAGGCGTCTCGTACGCCTGGGCCTCGCCAGCAAAGCGACCATCGCTGAGGGCGTCGCGCAGAAGCAGCGGGCGACCATGCTCGGCGACATAGCCGGTGTAGCCCGTGCCAAGCGCGAGCGCATGGTGACTGACGTTGCGAGGGCCGTTGGTTGCCCGCAACGCCAATTCACGTGTCACCTCATCGAAGAGATAGATCGAGCACAGATCAGCGTCCATCTCCTCGGCGACTGCGAGGGCGGTCGTAGCAAGCGTTTGATCGAGATCGAGGGTGGAGTTGGCGGCAGAGTTGATGCGCTGTAGCGCCTGCATGCGGGTCATACCGCGACGCGCGCGCTCCGCCTCATTGTCTGATTGCTCAAGTTGCGCGTCCCGCCATCCGCGGCTGATGGCAACGGTAGCCTGTGTGGTGATCTCAAACAACGAGCGAAGCGCCCGCGCGTACGTCGCTGGGTTGGTCGCGAACTGCTCGCCAAGCACATCGGCCAGCGCGCAGCTCCAGACGCGAATGCCTTGGAGGCGCATTTCGAGCCGACCACCTTGATGCGCGAGCGCTCGCCCCGATTCTTCGAAGCGTTGCATGGAGACATCAGAAGGAAGCCCGGCCAGGGACTCGATGAGCAGGGTTGCGTCGCTGCCATCGTCCGGTTCCCCCTCTAGCCCCGAGGCCTTGCCCAGTTGCTGACGCAGTGTCTGTACATGACGCCGCAGGAGTTCGGCAATATCGTTTTCGTCGTTCGTCATAGTGAATATCCCGCTTCGTTGCGTTATTCAATGCGCTGGAGCCTATGTTTGTACGAGAGCCTCAAACAGACGTTTCAATCTGCCATTCTACGGGCCACCGGTTGCTATGTCAAGCGAGCGGCGGTGGGTCGCGTACCTCGCCTGGGAAAGTGCGCCCATGAGGATTGTCGATATGAAGCGACTGGCGTACAATTGTGCGGCAACTAGGGGGACATCCTGAGAAGAGGAAACCATGACGAAGCCTGGTGGGTGGGAGCAGCGCCTGTATATGGGCCTGCGGTTGCCTGGGATGGACGAGCCACAACTGGCGTTGGCCCGATCACTGGGCGAGGTTGGCGTTGAAGCCGAGTTCTTCCTGTTGCTGACAGGCGCGGAGGCATCGCTGGCTGGCGCGACCCGCACTGTGGCGGACCAGTTTCTGCGGCAACTGGACGATTCCTGCAAGCGCATCTGTGCGGTCGCAGCCTCGCTCGAAGTCGCGACACAGGGCTATCTGAATGCGCTTGAAGCGCGCTACCCCCAGGCGCATCTGGCCGAAGCCGTGGCGGAGCCGTGGTGGCCGACATTCTCTGGGTTCACGCTCACTGGCGAGCCGCTGGAGTTGCGATTGCGGCGCTGCGGCTATGGCTACCGTCACGCGATAGAGGCACAGTTGGGCGTTTCCATCGAGGCCATCGCGGAGCAATTGGCGCTGACACTGCACGCGCTCTACACCCTGCCGCCCGCAGGCGTCTTGCCGATTGCGACGCTCTATCACGGGTTGGATGAATTATCGT
>JAICKD010000782.1 GCA_025928125.1 Ktedonobacterales bacterium | reverse complement strand
CATAGTTGGCGAACGTCTCCGCGATGACATCGAGCGCGGCCCGCAGCGCATCGGGATTATCCTGGATGGAGGTCAGCACTGGGCCGGGTTGGTTACCGACCAGATACTTGGCGACCGAGAGCGGCGAGAAGACCGTCTGCATAAAGTACGCCTCGCCCGCCAGCCCGTCACGAATCTGCCGCATCGCCTGAAGCTGCTCGCCCAGCACGCCACGGTCCGGCTCCAGCGGACGTAGCCGCCGCCAGTCGCCCGGCTCGCGCACCGGCCAATCGGCGAAGCGCGGCCCATGATTGGGATCATCGCTACGTTCCAGCTTCGCGCCCCAGTCCTCAACATGGTAGCTGGCGCGCGGATTGACCTTCATATAATCCCAGTCATACGTGCGATAGTTCGCCAGCATCGCCTCGGCCAGCTCCTCCGCGCTCCACTCCTTCAGATAGCTATGGCCCCAGAAGCTGATCGGCACGCGATCTACCGCCGCGCCCGTCAGCGCCGCATCCACCCGCTCGATCTTATTCATCGCTTATTTCTCCTTCGCATAATAGGCGCGATGCTAGGTAGTTGCGCTCTCGGCCATAAATGGCCGGAGTAGGGGGAACAGGGCCATAAATGGCCTTTTCTCCGCCGCTGTCGACGCGGGCGTTTACGCCCATCGTCCCTACCCCGGCCTTTCAAGGCTGGGATTTCCCTCGCTATCCCACATCCGCCGTCAGATGATAGCTCGCGGGCGTCTGCGTCGTCGGGGCCAGCGCCGAGACCGCTAGCAGCACCTTCGTCACCGAGCCTCCGAAGCCGGGGAAAGTCGCCTGCCCCACGCCGCTCGCCGCACCCACCGAAACCTGGACGATGGTTGGCGTCGCCTGTCCGGCGGTATAGACCACCGCCTGCACGAGATACCGCTCGGGCAGCACATTATTCGAGCGTATCCAGCCGTCGGCCTTCCAGCCGTTATCGGTCGAGACGTTATCGCTGAAATGGAGCTGCGGAATCGAGAGCGCGTCAATCGTCATCCCGGCGAAATGCACCGCGTCGTCGGTGATCGACTCGAAGCGCAGCAGAATCTTCTTGCCCGCCCACTTGCTCAAATCCGCCGACTCGCTGACCCACTGCGGTGACTTGCCGCCGCCGCTGATGCCTGTCATGCCGTTGCCATAGTTGCCGCCATTGGGATTGGTTGAGGTGGATGTGGTCGTTGGCACGGTAGTCCAGTTCTTGCCGCCATCGTCCGAGACGGCGACATAGGCATAGTCGTAGTCCGTCTCCAGTTGATACCACGCCGCGAAGTTCAGCGTCACCGGCTTGCCCGCCAGCGTACTCAGGTCGAAGGCGCGGGTCAGCGTCGAGTCCATCTCGTTGCCGCTATTGCTCCACCACTCCGCCGCCGCGCCCTGATACGGCGTATTCGGGACGATGCCGATCGTCGGCTGGCCGTTGAAGCGCACCGTCAGCGTCCCCGAACTCGTCCCCGGCGTGAATTCGTAGTACTGCGCGGCATACTGCGCCACAGTGGCAGGCTTGCCCACAGAGCCATCGGCATAGGGATACCTGTCCGCCTGATGCTGCACCGTAGCGCGCTTACCGGGAATCTGTGGATAGGCATAGATACCATTGGCGATGGTGGGATCGTTGAGCAGATTCGCCAGCACGTATTTGCCCAAGACATCGTTGAAGCGATCCTTCGTGCCGGTCGCTGCTAGCGCCGCGTCGACGTTCAGCGGCTCCTGCTCCGGGCTGGTGAGCAGCTTGCGCAGGATGTCGTAGCCGCCGTAGTGCTGGGCGAGATAGGAGAGGAAGAGGTAGCCCGCGCCATAGTGGATGAAGTCGGTCTGGCTGTCACCCGTCCAGCCGCCGAGCATGGTGTCGGGATTCGCCAGCAGGGCGTCATCCATCCCCTGGACGCTGTAGTTGTTGAGATGCTGCGCGACGACCGACATCCCCTCGTTCTGCCACGAGTCGTCGCCGGGATGCCAGAACCAGTGGATCATATGCTGGAACTCATGGGCAATCGTGGCGTTATACGCCGAGGTTCCTGGCTGACCGATGCT
>JAICKD010000808.1 GCA_025928125.1 Ktedonobacterales bacterium | reverse complement strand
GACTTCAGCTACGTGCAATCCGTGGTGTACCAGCCGGGAACGGACCTGGACCGCATGCTGGCTATGGCTCGCGAGGCAGACATTGTGATCAAGCACTCCGGAATCGGCGTGGACGATGCGGAGCTCGAGCGGCGGGTGCTTGAGTGCTCGCGTGATGCGATGTGCTTTTTCTGGGATGTGGATGCACCGGCAACGCTCCACCGCATGCGCTCGGATGCCGCCGACCCACTGCGCGAGGCTGCCGCGGAGTATGACGCCATTCTGACTTACGGAGGCGGTCCGAAGGCGAGGCAAGGTTTTCTGGAGTTTGGCGCGCGCGCGTACTACAGCATCTACAACGCGCTCGACCCAGAGACGCACCATCCCGTCGCCGCAGACCCGGAGCTTGCATGCGACGTCGCATTCCTGGGCAACCGGCTGCCGGACCGCGAGGCGCGCGTGGAGGAGATGTTTCTTCGCGCGGCGGAGCTTGCGCCGGACCAGCGCTTCCTGCTGGGTGGGGAAGGCTGGGGTGACAAGGCGATGCCGGAGAATGTGCGCTGGATCGGGCATGTGCCGACGGCCATGCACAATCGCGTGAACTGCTCGGCGGGGATGGTGATGAACATCAACCGCGTCTCCATGGCGGACTTTGGCTACTCGCCGCCGACACGGGTGTTCGAAGTGGCAGGCGCAGGAAGCTGCATGCTGTGCGACGACTGGCCGGGCATCGCCGATTGCTTTGAGCCCGGGCGCGAGATTCTGGTGGTGCGCTCCGGCGAGGAGGTGGCTGCGGCGCTGCATGCGAATGGCGGGGATGCGCGGGCGCAGATCGGCGCGGCCTTCCACGCGCGTGCTCTGCGCGACCATACCTATGCACAGCGCGCGGTGCAGGCCGACTTCGCATTTCGCGAGTGCCTGGCGCGAAGACGCGGAGAGATTGGGCCGCAGCAGAGCTCGGCGGCGACCATGGAAGACTGGGCTGCGATGCCGGGCTTTCGACCCATGGAGCACGAGGAAGCATACGCATGAAGATCGTCATCTACGGCTTGACCATTACGTCGGCGTGGGGCAACGGACATGCCACCACGTATCGCTCGCTGGTGCGTGCGCTGGCGCGGCTTGGACACAAGATCCGCTTCATCGAGAAGGACGTGGAGTGGTACCGCAACAATCGCGACCTGCCGGAGCCCGAGTTCTGCTCGGTGCGCCTTTATGAGGACTGGGCGGCAGAGGAGCGCTCGCTGGTGCGCGAGGCCGCCGATGCCGATGCGGTGATGGTGGGATCGTACTTTCCGGATGCGATTGCGGCGACGCGCGCGTTGCTGAATGCCGGACATGGGCCGCTGCTGTTCTATGACATCGATACGCCGATTACTATGTCGCACCTGCGCACGAGTGGCCGATGCGAATACCTGGAAGTAGAGCTGATCCCCCACTACGCGGCGTATCTGAGCTTTACCGGCGGCCCGATTCTGAAGGAACTGGAAGACAAGTTCGGATCGCCGCAGGCGGTCCCCTTCTACTGCTCGGTCGATCCCGCGCACTATCGTCCGCGTGCGGTGCGGCGCGAGTACCGGTGCGACCTGAGCTATCTGGGCACCTACGCCGCCGATCGCCAGCCAAAGCTGATGGATTTCCTCAACAGCACGGCGCGGCTGTTGCGGGACAGGAAGTTCATCGTGGCGGGGGCGATGTATCCGGAGGACGTTAAGTGGAGCCGAAACGTTCGGCGCATCACGCATGTGTCGCCGCCCGAGCATCCCGCGTTCTACTCCTCGTCGCGATTTACGCTGAATCTGACACGCGACGATATGGTGGCCGCGGGCTACTCGCCGTCGGTGCGGCTATTTGAGGCTTCTGCGTGCGGTGCCACAATCCTCTCCGACGACTGGGCCGGGCTCTCGCAGTTCCTCACGCCCGG
>JAICKD010000445.1 GCA_025928125.1 Ktedonobacterales bacterium | reverse complement strand
GGTGAGAGGATAAGTTCACGCCAGGATTAGCCGCGGCCTTCAGGCCGCGAAGGTACCCTCAGTCCACTGTTCGGGGTTCATTCTTAAAAGTTCATCAGGCCGCGAGTGGCCCCCAGCCGACTGTTTGTGGTTCATTCGTAACGTTCATAAATGCCGCCCGCGTCGTTACGACGCCCGCCGCGCGGAGAGCGCCGCCAGCCAGCGGTCCGCCGCCGGGCCAAGCAGCTTGCGCGCCTCATCCGTCGTCACATAGCGGTAGCCGTCGATCTCGATGCCGTCGACGACCGGCGTGCCATGGAGGATTGCGGCGTAGTAGAGCGTCAGGTGTTGCCCCGGCGGCCACGTTTCGGCGTGGACCAGCGCGCCGATAGACGCCTCGACGCCCAGTTCTTCGCGCAACTCACGCGCCAGCGCCTCCTCGGGATGCTCACCCCGGCCAATCAAGCCGCCGGGCAGACCCCAGGGATACTTACGATAGGTATGATGCGCCACCAGCAGCCGCCCCTGCTCGTCCTGCGCCAGCGCGCAGACGCCCACCGAGACCCGCGACATCCGCAGCCGCAGCGCCAGCCGCTTCAACCTGCTGGGGAGCCGCCGCCAGAGGTCCACAAGACGACCATGCGCCATCCGTCTCATCCGGGCGCGTATCGGTATTATGGGTGGCTTCGGTGTCTGTTGCTGTGGTGATGAATCTAGTGCGTTAATCATGCTGGCTCCTGAATTGGGCGCGCTACTCCTCATAAGATAGACGAGAGATGGTGTATGCAGCGTGTCACGGCGCGGTCACCGGGCTATCGCCAAAGTGTCGCAAGTCTGTCGCAATGTGGCGGTGTGGCCATGGCGGGAGCTTCCTTTGGCCGCTCCCGTGCATATAATATCGAAAGGTCTACGTACGAACGGGGCGCGAGGGTAGCGAACATGGCAACAATTCTGCTGGTGGAGGACGCTCGCGAGCTGGCGGCGGTGGTGGTGCGCGAGCTAGAGGCGGCGGGCTACCGCGTACGGCATGAGGTCGACGGCCGCGCCGCGCTGGCCGCGCATGTCAGCGTCTCGCCCGATCTTGTCATCCTTGACTGGATGCTGCCGGGCATGGATGGCCTGGAGGTGCTGCGGCAGATTCGCCAGATGGCGCCGACGCCCGTGCTGATGCTGACGGCGCGCAGCGAGGAGACCGACCGTGTCGTCGGGCTGGAGGTTGGCGCCGACGACTACCTAACCAAGCCGTTCAGCATGCGCGAGTTGATTGCCCGCGTGCGGGCGCTGCTCCGGCGGCAGGAATTGCTGCGGCAGATGCTGGCGGCGGATCGCGATGGCGCGTTCGAGACGCTGATACGCGGGGCGCTCCGGCTGGATGCCGCCTCGCACCTGGCGACGCTGGATGGCGACCCGCTCGATCTTAGCCCGACCGAGTTCGCCCTCCTCCACTTACTGATGCGCAGCCCCGGACGCGCCTTCAGCCGCACCTATCTGCTCGAAACCATCTGGCGCGAATCCTATATTGGCGGCGACCGCTCGGTGGATAACGTCGTGCTGCGGCTGCGCAGGAAGCTCGGCGCGCTCGGCGAGGAGATCGAGACGGTCTGGTCCATCGGCTATCGGCTCCGACCCGAGCAGGAAGGCGCGCTATGAGACCGATAAGGCCGATGGCGCAGGCTGCCCACCAGATGGAGCACGTGCGGATATGGCTAGCGCGCGGCGGGGCATGGGGACGCAGTGAGTGGATGCGCCTGCGGCCACAGTTCGCGCTGATGTGGCGCTTCATGCGGGAGCGATGGAAGACGCTCTGGCTGCGCACGCACCCGATACAGGCCGTCGCCGAGGCGCTCATTGCGCAGGTCTTGGCGCTGGTTTGGGCTGTGATTGTTTTGTCGACACAATCCGAATCTGGCATCGGGCCGATCTATGGCTCCATTATCGTCGCGGCCTTCATCAGTGGCGTCGCCAGCCTGCTCTGGGCCGCCTTTCGGATGCGACTGGCGGAGCGCTGGTGGCAGCGGCTGCCCGTGAACCTTGCCGCCGCCATCGTGCTGGCCATCGTGCCGACGATTATCCTCATGTTGCTGATGCAGCCGGTGCGCACGGGAGTACCGATTGCGCAAATCCGAGACACATCCTTACGCAGTTGGACGACCGCTCTGGCGCTGTCAGGCTACACCGCACTCTGGATGCTGGTGCTGAGCCTCGCGTTTCTGTTCGTGCGCATGGGTATCTCACTGCTGATCTGGTGGAATCGCCTGCGCCGTCGCAGTCTGGTCTGGGCGCTGACCAACGCGCACTTGCTGGTGGTGGTTATCGGCTCGGGCGCGCTCTGTGGGTTCATCGTGCTCACGAACGTCTACTTCACCCACAGCATCGAGCCACAGATTCTGCCAGTCCTGGTCTTCATGGGCATCCTGACCGTCATTGCCGTGCTGATCGTACTGCCGCCGTCGCTACTCTTCTCCTACATCTTTGCCCGTCGGACCACCCGCCGCCTGCGCGCGCTGACCACCGCAACAAACACGCTCCGCGCGGGCGACTATAGCGTGCGCGTGCCGGTCGAGGGCGGGGACGAGGTGGCGCAGCTTCAGGCCAACTTCAACGCGATGGCGACGGACCTGGCGGCGGCGGTGCGCGATCTGGAGGCCGAGCGCGATACCGTCTCGCACTTGCTGGATGCACGGCGCGAGCTGGTGGCCAGCGTCTCGCACGAGCTGCGAACTCCCGTGAGCACCCTGCGCGGCTATCTGGAGTCGGCGCGCGCCCGCTGGGACGAGGAGGATACGCCTCCCGCCTCGCTCCGGCACGATTTGGACATCATGGAGCACGAGACACGTCGGCTCCAGACGCTGATCGAAGACCTGTTCACGCTCTCGCGCGCCGAGGTGAGCAAGCTCGAGCTGCGCTGCGTCCCGGCGGATGTGGGCGACGAGGTGCGGCGGATCGCCGAGACGGTGGCGCCGCTGGCGTGGCAGTCGGGACGGGTGGAGGTCGTCGTGGAGGTCGCGCCGGATTTGCCGTTGGCGCTGGTGGACAGCAACAGGCTGAATCAGGTCTTGCAGAACCTGCTGCACAATGGCATCCGCCACACACCGCCCGGCGGAATCGTGGCGGTTTCGGCATCGGCTGATGCGGAGCGGGTGCTGCTCCAGGTGAAGGATACCGGCGAGGGCATTGCGGCGGACGACCTGCCGCACATCTGGGAGCGCTTCTATCGCAGCGACCGCGCGCGGATGCAGTCGGCCAGTGGGTCGGGCCTCGGGCTGGCGCTCGTGAAGGAGCTGACGGAGGCGATGGGCGGCAGCGTCTCGGTCGAGAGCACGCCCGGCGCGGGTTCCTGCTTCACAGTCGCCGTCCCCCGCGCCAGTGACCTTGCCTCCAACTCATCCGCATCAAGGCGACGGAAGCCACCATCCGCGCGCCTCACGCCCACGCTCGCCAAAAAGGCGCATGTGACGTCGGGGTAGGTTTTACGCACCCTTCCAGAAGATATCGCCGTGGGCGAGTTAGGGAGTGAGCCACCGTCGCGGCATGAATGCCGCGGCTAATCCTGTCCGTTCGATTCTCTCGATAGCGAGCGTATGCGCTGCGTCAGAGATTAGCTGCACCCTCGGGCCGCTCCGCGCGCTTCTCGGCTGTCGACTTGCGCAGCTGCCCTGCGCGGACTGCCCAAATCGTAACCCAACAATATGTACAGTCGGAGTACGTCTCTCAAACCTGCGAAGGCAGGTTTTGTGGCGGAGCGCAGCAAGGCCCTTCAGGCGCGGTTTTAACCGCCTGCGTTTCCCCACTCGCGGAAAACGACGAGGGGCGCGCTTCCTCATGAAGCACGCCCCCATACGCTCTGACCTGGACTGGTAGCTCGCCAGCTACGAAATGAAGGTGACTCCG
>JAICKD010000746.1 GCA_025928125.1 Ktedonobacterales bacterium | reverse complement strand
TCATCTGCGTCGCCGGGTCGGTCTATCTAGCGGGCGAGGCATTGCGCTGGTTCGCCACGCGCCCGACGGACGAGGCGCAAACCATCGAAATCGCGGGCATTGACCATCCGTGATGATGTGAGGATAGCCGCCATGAATACCATCGAAACAACAATAGTCTGACCCTCAGCGCCTCGCCACCTTCTTCCATATCGGGGAAGGGTAGTAGCCCTGCGCGCATATCCGTCCTCTAACGAGTATTGTTCTCGCACTTCCCACTTCAAGGAGTCTCCACATGACTGACTTCACTATTCCCGGCGTTTCCATCCGACCCTGCTCGCCCAACGACCGCGAGATGATTATGGCGCTCATTGCCACCTGCGAGACCGAGGAGATGGGTAGCCCCGACCCCGCCATGCTCGATGGCGTCAGCGTTATCTGGCAGCGCTCCGACTTCGACTGGGGAAAGAATGCCTGGCTGGCGGTCGCCTCCGACGGACCGCAGACGCTGGGCTTTGCTCACCTTCAGCCGGTCGAGCGCACCGACCTCCAGGGGTTCGCCACTGTCCTCCCCGATGCGCGCGGACGTGGCATCGGCTCCGCGCTGCTTGCGCTTGTCGAGCAGCGTGCCAGCGAGGCGATGGGCAGATTCGCGCCCGATGACCGCGTCGTCCTCCAACAATGGATCGCCGCCGCGAATGAGCCAGCGCGCCGCTTGCTTGAGCACTCCGGCTATCAGGTCGTCCGCCGCATGTGGGGTATGATCGTCGAGCTTGCCGAGGAGCCAGCGGCAGTCGTCTGGCCAGATGGCATCACCGTGCGCGCTCCCGTCACTAACGCCGATCTGCGCGCCACCCACGCCGCCGCGCGCGAAGCGTTCCAGGATCACTGGGGATACGCTGAGCAGCCCTACGAGGACTTCGCCCGCGCGAACATCGAAATAGACACCTTCGACCCCTCGCTCTGGTTTATGGTGATGGATGGCGACGAGGTGGCTGGGGTGTTGCTGGGCGAGATGCTACCAGATCGTGGCTGGGTCAACGACTTGGCGGTGCGGCGGCCCTGGCGCGGGCGTGGCCTGGGTGAGGCGCTGCTGCGTCACAACTTCGGCGTGTTCTATCGCCGTGGGCAGCGCACCGTCGCGCTGGGCGTTGACTCGCAGAACCTCACCGGCGCGACCCGCCTCTACGAGCGCGTGGGCATGCGGGTCGAGCGGCAGTATGATATCTGCGAGAAGGTGCTACAGGCCGGGGCGGGTGCATAGGCGTCCGTGCGGGTACGAGTCGCGGGCGAGATGCGTGGTAGACTCCCTTCGCGGCGAGGTTGGTGATAGGGTACTTCGCGGCATGAATGCCGCGGCTAATCCGGCTCGTTCGAGACCGACGGATGGCAACGGAGACGCCCATTCCGGGATTAGCCGTAGGTCTTCAGCCTACGGCTCGGTACCCCAAGACGCATGCTGCCCTTCTGCTTCGATACGCCCCGTGGATAGGAGACGGCCCATGCTGCTCTGGCTGGATTGCTTCTCTGGCATCAGCGGCGATATGCTGCTCGGTGCGCTGCTCGACGCTGGCCTCGATCTCGCCACGCTACAGGAAGCGCTAGCAACGCTGCCGCTCTCCGGCTATTCCCTGGAGGCGACGCCCGTCACCGAGCATGGCATCAGCGGCACACGGCTCCACGTCCGGCTGGATGAGCACGCGCCACACGCGCACCGGCGGCTGGCGGATATCACCGCCCTGCTGGACGCCGCCTCGCTCCCAGAGCAGGCGCACGAGCGCGCGCTGGCGATCTTCCGACGGCTGGCGCAGGCGGAGGCCACCATTCACGGCACAACACCCGATGAGGTCACCTTCCACGAGGTTGGCGCGGTGGACTCGGTTGTGGACATCGTCGGCGCGACGCTCGCCCTGGAAATCTTGGATATCACCGACATCTACTGCTCGGAACTGCCGCTCACGTCGGGGCGGGTGCGTTCGGCGCACGGCGCGTTGCCGGTCCCCGCGCCCGCCACGCTCGAGCTGCTGCGGGGAACCGATGCCGTCTGGCGTTCCGTCCCCACTGAAGGAGAGCTTGTCACCCCAACGGGGGCCGCGCTGGTGGCAACGCTCGCCCGCTTCGAGCGCCCGACGATGCGACTCAGCGCCGTCGGCTATGGCTTCGGGACGCGCAAGCTGCCCTGGGCTAACTGCCTGCGCGCCGTCCTGGGCAGCGCGCCAGAAGCGTCGCGGCGAACCGAGGCGGG
>JAICKD010000408.1 GCA_025928125.1 Ktedonobacterales bacterium | reverse complement strand
GATCACCACCAGTTCATTGGGAATGAAGCGCTCGACTTCAAGCTCGTGCGTGTCCTCGATCAGGCCCATCACCGCCAGGTCAATCTCGTCGTTGAGCAGATGCTCCTGCACCGTGAAACGGTTGACCACATCCAGTGTCAGCTTCACGTCAGGGTTCTGGCGGTGGAACGCGCCGAGCGCCGTCGGCACCACGTAGATGCCCGCCGTCGTGCTAGCGGCGACCTTCACCATGCCTCGTCGCGCGCCGCTTAACTCTTCCAACACGAGCTTTGTCTCATCCAGCAGCGCGAAGATGCGGTCGCTGTAGGTCAGCAGTTCGCGTCCGGCGTCGGTCAGGCGGAGCGTGCGCCCGCTCTTCTCGAAGAGCGGTAGCCCTATCGTTTTTTCGAGCGCTCGCACCTGGAGCGAGACGGCGGGCTGGCTCAGGTAGAGCGCCTCGGCGGCGCGGGTGTAGCTGCGGTGAACGGCAACCGCCTGAAAAATCTGAAGCTGGTGGAGATTGATAAGCATCGCTAAATCCTCTCATAAAGGGACGCAAATGCATTTACTCGCATAAATCACTTTCCAAAGATATTTTACTGGCAATTATGATGCCATTTCCAGTATGCTCTCCCTATCCGCCGTTGCATGAGCACACGATGAGGCCCATGGCGCGGATCGCACGATGCCGTGCGCCGTGTCCGCGAGGACACTGGGAGGAGAATCATGAGCGACCAACAGGCTCAGACACTGGCGAAACACTGGCTTCACGACGCTCGTTGGGCTGATATCACCCGCCCTTACACCGCCGACGACGTTTTACGATTGCGCGGCTCGGTCACCATCGAATACACCCTCGCCCGTATGGGAGCGGACCGCCTCTGGAAGCTCCTTCACTCTGAACCCTACATTGCCGCGCTCGGCGCGATGACGGGCAATCAGGCAATGCAGCAGGTGAAGGCGGGACTCAAAGCGATTTACCTGAGCGGCTGGCAGGTCGCGGCGGATGCGAATCTGGCTGGGCAGATGTATCCCGATCAGAGCCTCTATCCCGCCAACAGCGTTCCCCAGGTCGTTCGCAAGATCAACCAGGCGCTGCAGCGCGCCGACCAGATTCATCACGCCGAGGGTAACGACGACACCTACTGGTTCGCGCCCATCGTCGCCGACGCCGAGGCAGGCTTCGGCGGTCCGCTCAACTGCTTCGAGCTGATGAAAGCGATGATCGAGGCGGGCGCGGCAGGCGTCCACTTCGAGGACCAACTTGCCTCCGAGAAGAAGTGCGGCCACATGGGCGGCAAGGTGCTGATTCCCACCCAGAACGCGGTGCGCAATCTGGTCGCCGCCCGCCTGGCAGCCGACGTGATGGGCGTGCCGACGCTGGTGGTGGCGCGCACCGACGCCAATGGTGCGCATCTGATTATGAGCGACATCGACGAGTACGACCACGAGTTCCTGACCGGCGAGCGTACCCCGGAGGGCTTCTATCGCATGCGCGGCGGGCTGGATGCTGCGATTGCCCGCGGCCTGGCCTATGCCCCATACGCCGATCTGATCTGGTGCGAGACGGCAGAGCCGAATGTTGAGGAGGCGCGCCGCTTCGCCCGTGCCATTCACGCGAAGTTCCCCGGCAAGCTGCTGGCGTATAACTGCTCGCCATCGTTCAACTGGAAGAAGAAGCTGGACGAGGCCACCATCACATCCTTCCAGCGCGAGCTTGGAGCGATGGGCTACAAGTTCCAGTTCGTCACGCTGGCTGGCTTCCATGCGCTCAACCATAGCATGTTCGCGCTGGCGACTGGCTACCGGGACCACGGCATGGCGGCGTACTCCGAGTTGCAGCAGGCCGAGTTCGCCGCTGAGGCGCAGGGCTATAGCGCGACGCGCCATCAGCGCGAGGTCGGCACGGGCTACTTCGACGAGGTGGCGCAGGTCATCGCGAGCGGCCAATCCTCGACGACCGCGCTCACCGGCTCGACGGAGCTGGCACAGTTCGCGCATCATTAATCGCAGTGCGAATTCGTCCCGGCAGCCCGCGTGTCCCTGGCGATACGCGGGCCGTTGGCATGTTGCGAAGGATGGACATATATGACGGCTGCTCACACATCCACATTTACCGACGGCATTGAGGTCACGGGGCCAATGGCGTCCGGCTACGACGAGATTCTCACTCCTGAGGCGATGGCCTTTGTCGGCAACCTCAACCGCACGTTCAATGCCCGCCGCCTTGCGCTGCTCGAACGGCGCGCCGAGCGACAGGAGACGTTCGATGAGGGGCAGATGCCCGACTTTCTGCCTGAGACCGCCGAGGTGCGCTCATCTGACTGGACCATTGCGCCCATCCCGGCGGACCTGCAAGATCGCCGGGTAGAGATTACCGGCCCGGTTGACCGGAAGATGGTCATCAACGCGCTCAACTCTGGCGCGAAGGTCTTCATGGCGGACTTCGAGGACGCCAACGCGCCCACCTGGGCCAACCTGATCGAGGGCCACATCAACCTGCGCGACGCCATCCGCCGCACTATTAGCTTTAGTAGCCCGGACGGCAAAGAATACCAGCTGAACGAACAGGTGGCGGTGCTCTTCGCCCGTCCGCGCGGCTGGCATCTGCCCGAAAAGCATGTGTTGCAGGACGGCGAGCCGATCTCTGGCAGTCTCTTCGACTTCGGGCTGTACGCCTTCCACAACGCGGCGGAGTTGCTGGCGCGCGGCACCGGCCCCTACTTCTACCTGCCCAAGTTGGAGAGCCACATCGAGGCGCGGCTCTGGAACGATGTCTTCACGCTGACGGAGCGGACGCTCGGCATCCCGACTGGGTCGATCAAGGCGACCGTGCTGATAGAGACGCTCCCCGCCGCCTTCGAGATGGACGAGATCCTTTATGAGTTGCGCGACCACTCCGCCGGGCTGAACTGCGGTCGCTGGGACTACATCTTTAGCGCAATCAAGAAGCGGCGCAACGACACGGCGTTCATTCTGCCCGACCGCGCCCAGGTGACGATGACGACGCACTTCATGCGCTCGTACACGCTGCTCTGCATCCAGACATGCCACCGGCGCGGCGCGCATGCGATGGGCGGGATGGCAGCCTTCATCCCTGTCAAATCCGACCCCGAGGTAAACGAGCGGGCGCTGGCGCAGGTGCGCGCCGATAAAGAGCGCGAGGCGACCGATGGCCACGATGGTACCTGGGTGGCGCATCCGGGGTTAGTACTCATCGCGACCGAAATCTTCGACCGGGTGATGCCCCAGCCGAACCAGATCGAGCGTCGGCGCGAGGATGTGCGGGTCTCGGCGGCTGACCTGCTGGTCGTGCCGGAGGGAACGATCACCGAGGCCGGCCTGCGTACCAATGTCAACGTCGGCATCCAGTATCTGGAGTCGTGGCTGCGCGGACTGGGCTGCGTTCCCATCAACAATCTGATGGAGGACGCCGCCACCGCTGAGATTTCACGGGCGCAGGTCTGGCAGTGGATTCGCCATCCACGCGGCGCGCTGGACGATGGGCGCAAGGTGACGGTCGAGTTGTTCCGAGAGATCATGGGCGAGGAACTGGCGCGTATCGAGCAGGCGCTCGGCGCGGAGGCATACGTCGGACGGGCATTCACGCAGGCGAGCGCCATCTTCGACCAAATCACTACCAGCGACGAGTTCGTGGATTTTCTGACGCTGCCCGCCTACGAATACCTGCCGTAGCCTGCGGGCGGTTAAAGCCGCCCACCACCATTCACATCTGGAAGCGGATGACGTAATACGCGATGGGGTTCGACACATCGCCACTGGAGCCGAGCGCCATCGTGATCATGTCATGCCCGTTCGCGCCTCGTGTCACGGCAATGCTCCCTGGTGCTTTCACTTCGCTCGGAAGCTGCGCCAGGCGCTGCCAGGCGCGAGCGCCTGGTGTCCAGACATAGGGTGTTAGGGGTCCATCGGGAGAGCCAAACGGAAGGTAAAAGAGCGAGCCATCGCTCAAGACGGTCGCCTCACCGATGGCCAGAGGCAACATCCCGTCACACTGCACGTCTGGGGATGCGCATTGCGGGATATCTGGCGCGGCGGGCGTCTGCTTCCAGGTGGCTCCGCCATCCTCGCTATACCGAAAACTCGTTCCAGCCGAGGTGATGTAAGGCTGATTGAGGTAGAGCAGAGCG
>JAICKD010000099.1 GCA_025928125.1 Ktedonobacterales bacterium | reverse complement strand
GTTAGCAACCGATGAATGATGCAGGGCCACCACCTCCATCCGCCGATACCGATACGAATGTGGATGAGGCGCGACGTAAAGCCATCCGCGACAACGCCCGGCGGGTGCTGCGCGAGAGT
This sequence comes from Ktedonobacterales bacterium, assembly GCA_025928125.1. Taxonomy (GTDB): domain Bacteria; phylum Chloroflexota; class Ktedonobacteria; order Ktedonobacterales; family JADMIN01; genus DAHUXT01. Next base: position 8,211 of record JAICKD010000099.1, on the reverse strand, counting down.
GGCGTCGCCGACATCCTCCGCAGGCTGAACAGCAACGCGCTGCAGGGGCGCGGCGCCTTCGAGGAGTATGATTCGGGCGTGATCTTCCGGTGGGGACATGGCTATACGCGCCGCCATATCTGGGTACACGTCGAGGGCGATGAGCTGCGTTTCCGGCTCGCGCCCCATCTGCGCTGCTCCCGGCCGGTACCCCATTGCGATGGCGAATATCATATTTTCACCGAGGAGACCTGGAGCATTCCAGGCGCGGTTCTCAGCGAGGTTGATCGTAACTATCGGAAACCAGTCGCCGAAGCATCGGAGGATTAAGCATCCATGACACGACCGCTGACCCCGGAAGATTTCTACGCCATGCGTCTTGTCGAAGAATCGCGTATCTCGCCTGATGGCTCGCGCATCGCCTATGTGGCGCAGGGCATGGACCGCGAGAGTTACGAGTATCGCCGCTCGATCTGGGTCGTACCCACCGAGGGTGGAGAGCCGCGCCGCCTGACCGCTGGCCCGAACGATCACTCGCCGCGCTGGTCGCCAGATGGCCGCGCGCTGGCGTTCGTGCGCGCCCCTGCCCGTCCGGCGCCGCCGCGCACGAAGGCGGAGCGTGACGCGGGCAAGGACAAGGGGCAAATCTGGATCCTGTCGCTGGACGGCGGCGAGCCAACCCAGCTGACCAAACTGCGCTACGGCGCGGGAACGCCAACCTGGTCGCCCGATGGCGCGACGATGCTCTTCACGGCAAAGACCGGCGAGCCAGAGGAGCCAGAAGTGGCGGACGCGGCGCTTGGCGAGGAAGCCAATCACCTGCCGCGCGTGCGCACGATCAATCGCCTCTGGCACAAGCTGGATGGCGTCGGCTTCATCTACGAGCAGCGCACGCACCTCTTTTCCGTCGCAGTCAGCGGCGGCGAGCCGCATCAGCTGACCGATGGTGACTACGATGATGGCGCTCCCGATTGGTCGCCTGACGGCAAGACGATAGCCTTTGCCTCGGACCGCACCGACGAGCGCTGGACATGGCCCGGCGCATCGATCTGGACGCTCAATCTGGCCAGCGGCGCGCTCACCCGCATGACCGACGAGGCGCTCTCATGCCATGCGCCGAAGTGGTCGCCCGACGGCAAGACGATAGCCTTCCTCGCCACCACGCGCCGCGAGAGCGATGGACACACCGATCTCTGCGTCGTGCCTGCGGACAAGCCATGCAAGCATCGCCAACTCACCACTGATTTCGTTCCCAATAGTGACGACACCTGCATCGATGACATGCGCGCGGGACACGGCGGGGCGCACCTGGTCTGGTCGCCTGATGGCCGCGATATCTTCTTCCTCGCCTCGATGCGTGGTACCAGCCATGTCTACGCCGCTCGGCCCGCGGGCAATCTGCTGCCGCGCCGCGTCACCGAAGGCTCGCGCCGTATCTTCGACTTCTCGATGGATGACGCCTGCCAGCGCTTCGCAATGGCTGTCTCTGACCCCAACATCCCCGGCGATCTCTACACGCAGGCGGTTGACCTTGGCGAGACGACCGCGCCCATGATGGAGCGGTTAACGAACCTGAACGAGACGCTCTTTAGCGAGGTGGAGCTGGCGTGGCCGGAGGAATACACCTTCCTCGGCGTAGATGACTGGGAGCTACAGGGCTGGATTCTGCGTCCGCCACGGGTCGGCGTCGGCGAGACGGTGAACGTTCCGGCGGTGCTGGAGGTGCATGGCGGCCCGATGGCGATGTACGGCTATGGCTTCTTCATGGAGTTCCAGCTGCTGGTGGCGCGCGGCTATGCCGTCATCTACACCAACCCGCGCGGCAGCACCGGCTACGGGCGCACCTTCTCGGCGGCGGTGCTCAACGACTGGGGCGGCAAAGACTACGAGGATATTCTCGCTGGGCTGGACGCCGCGCTGGCGAAGGGCGGCATCGATAGCGAGCGGCTCGGTATCGCGGGCGGCAGCTATGGCGGCTTCATGACCAACTGGGCCGTTGGCCACAGTGACCGCTTCAAGGCGGCGGTGACGATGCGCAGCGTGGTCAGCATGGCGACGATGTTCGGCATCAGCGACATCGGCTGGGAGCTAACGATCGATGAGCTAGGCGGCGCGACGCCCTGGACCGAGCCAGAGCGGCTGGCAAAGTTCTCGCCCTTCACCTACGTCCAGAACATCCACACGCCGCTGCTGATCCTGCATAGTGACCAGGACCTGCGCTGCCCCATCGCGGAGGGGATGCAGCTCTTCACCGCGCTCAAATTCATGGGCCGCGAGACCGAGCTGGTCATCTTCGAGGAGCAGTCGCACGACCTCTCGCGCAACGGCCATCCCCGCTCGCGCGTGCTGCGCCTGCACAAGATTCTCGACTGGTTCCGCAAATATAATCCGGTGGGGTAGACCTACCCGAACCCCAGCCCTCTTCCTTTCGGGGGAGGAGGCCGTTGCCAGGGACGGCCCCCTCCCGGCCTTGCTGCGCTCGGCCACCCTCCCCCAGCGTACGCTGGGAGAGGGACTGATTGTACGGTCGCGCCAGAGGGCGACGCCTCTAGCTCTGGGTCTGGTCCCCCTCCCTGTTAAGGAGAGGGTCTGCCGAACGGGTTCACCGTTGGAGGACGTCTGCAAGCCCCTCTCTCTTCAGGGGGAGGGGTTAGGGGAGGGGGCCGTCACCCCAATAACATCATCCCGGCCAAAATAAGTACAATCCCAGATCAGCCCGCGCTTTCCGCATCCTCCGCGCGGGCCGCGTCTGTCACAGGTTCGGCACGTAGCGAGGAGACGGTCAGCCCGTCGGGGAGCCTGCGAACACGCCGACCGAACGGGCGTGCGCCATAGACGCCATACACCAATGCTGCTACGGGGCAGGCGAGGTAGCCGAGGAAGGTAAGCGCCTGCCTGAAGGGATCGAGCGGCGGACAGGCTAGATCCCCATCCAGCGGACCGAAGCATGGCTGAATCGAGAATGAGGCGTAGATGGCGGCAAGAGTGCAGTAGCCCGCGACGAGCAGTATGCCAACCCAGATCCAGCGGCGCGCCTGCGCGGCAGCGTTCAGCGAGAGTATCCAGGCCGCGAGGGCGAGTAAGACGCCGCCAACAAATATGAGCATTCTGATAACATAGTTGTCGGAATTGCCGAAGAAGCTACTGGTACCCCCCAGGATTAGCCAGAACGCAGCGAAGGTGACGGCCGCGAGCGCCCCGCTGACTACAATCGAGCCAACAGAGCGCCGGTAGCCGACGATGATCGCGAGCGGCACAACCAACAGCACCGCAGCGGGAACCAGCAAGGCGCCCCAATCGATCAACGTGGTTCGCCGCCTTTCTCAGCGCGCCGCTGGGCATCACGGGCGCGTACCGCTACTCGCCAGCCACCCAGCGGTCGCCCGCGCGCTCGTAGCTCACCAGCTCGGCGGGCGCAAAGAAGATGCCGATCTCGCGCTGCGCCGACTCCGCGCCGTCGGAGCCATGCACGATGTTGAGGCCGATGTCGATGCCATAGTCGCCGCGAATGGTGCCGGGCGCCGCCGCCTTCGGATTCGTCACGCCCATCATCGTGCGGGCGACGCTGACAGCCTCCGGCCCTTCGAGCACACCCACCACGACCGGGCTGGACGTGATATGGCCTACCAACCCCTCATAAAACGCCTTCCCCGCGTGTTCGGCGTAGTGGCGCTCCGCCATCTCACGCGGGATTTGCATCAGCTTCAAGCCGACGACTTTCAGCCCCTTCTGCTCGAATCGCGCGATCACCTGACCAATCAGGCCGCGCTGCACCCCCTCGGGCTTGACAATGATGAGCGTTCGCTCCACTCGTAGTCTCCTTTATCGATTGCTTTGTCTTTTCACACAATCACCCGCGATGATCGCGGACACGTGGGACGGTGTATCCCGCAAATCCCACATAATAGTAGCCGATGGCGCGCTTCCCTAGCCAGCGCAGGCGGGACGCGCTCTGCCTCTGGTCCCCCCTCTCCCTTCAGGGGGAGGGGCTGGGGGAGGGGGCGGTGGCCCAAGCGACAACATCCCAGGCGAAACCAGTCTCAGTACGCGCCCATCTGCTCGGAGAGGCGCAGGCCCGCCTGCTGCATCTCGATGCGCACGCGCCCAATATTGGCGTCGCGCGAGCTGCGCACCACGACCAGCAGATCGCCACCGTCGCTCACCTGAATGACACCGCGTGTCGTCTCGAAGAGCACATGGCGGATATCGCCCATATTCAACTGCTCGATGTAGCGGCCCGAGGCGTCATACGCGGCGGCAGCCATCGCGCTGACCATCTCTTCATCCTCGCTATCCATCGCGCTGGCCACGACCAACCCATCTTTGCCGACGAGCAGCGCGCCAGTGACACCATCTATCGCCATCAGCCGCTGAAGTATTGTCTCCACACTAGTCCCTCATGATCCGTTCACGTCACATCCCAGCACATGGTGTTACATGGTGTCATACATAGCGTCGCCATCGCCACGCGGCGAGATTCAGGACTGCCCGCTGCGCGCCTGGGCCAGTTCCATTGCTTTGTTATAGGATTCCAGCGCCTTTTCGTATTCGCCCTGGCAGACCAGCGCATCACCTAGCACGCTGTGCAGATTGGGATGATCGGGCAGTTCGGCCAGACTGGCGTACAGATCATCCAAAACGTCTGGCAGCAGATCGGGCGCGTTCTTGATGATGACGCGATACTCGCTCAGCGCCTCGTCGAGCTGCCCGCCATCCCGTCGCTGACGCGCGCGTGTCAGCCGCGCCGGATAGTCGCGCGGATCAGGCCCGCTGACCACCGGCACTCTCGCAGGCGCATCGCCGCTGGAGGGTTCATCGCGCGCTGGCTCATCGTCCGTCGGCGGCTCCGGCGGCGTTGCGACATCTCCCGCCTGCTGTCCGCGATCAAGCTCCGCTAGCAGACCATGCCGTGTCTCGATGTGCGTGAACCCGGAGGCGGAGAACTGACGCTCCAAATCTTCGAGCGTCTGCGCCTCGCGCGGCTGGTTGTCACTGTCATCGTCGTCATAATGCTCATCATAATGGTCATCATCGTCCGCAACGAAATTGTCTCGCCGGATAGCTGATGCAGGCACAGCATCCGCTTCAACGTACTCGTCATACGTCGCTTCGGGCGCATCTGGTGTCCCCGACACAGGCGCGCTGGCGACGGTCCCGGCTTCCACAACTGGCTGGGAGGAGGTATTGCCCCCCAGTTCCGCGAACATCGTGCGCAACGCCTGAGACGATGGCAGCGGCATCGTCGCCGGTTCCTCATCTTCGCCCTGCGGCTGGGTCTGCGGCTCTAGCTGCGCGCCAGACGGCGCGGGAGGGAAGAGTAGATCAGCCTGTTGAGCGGGTGGTATGGGCATCGTGAGCCGAGGCCCACCCGCTCCACCCACTCCTCCAGATCCTCCCGATGCGGCGGCTGGGTGGCCGTTGGCGACACCCGGTGGCGCGACTGGAGCATCCACAGGAGCATCGATGCCGGGCAGTGGGATCGTTGGGCCTTTGGCTGGCGCGGGCGCTGACGCTGCTGGCATTCCTGGCGCCGACGCGGCGCCCAGGGCTACCGCGCCCTGCGACTGGAGCCAGTTGTACCAGTTGAGCGCGCGCCGCGCCTCGTCGTCATCCGCCGCGCTATCGGGGTCGGCCAACGCCGCCGACGCTGAGGCATCGGCATCGCTGGCAGCAGTGGCCTGTTGCGCCGGGAGCCGCGGCTGGCTGTCCTCGTCCTGCGCCCAGATCATGAAGGCGGTCTCCTTGAACGCCCGGGTGACCTGAGTCGGCTGGCTGGGAACCGGGACATCTGGCCGTGGCGGCGGCGGCAAAGGTTGGCTGGTCGGCTGGGACGCGCCAAATACCGGTCCTGAGGTGGCGGGCGCGGAGGTGACGAGCGGGCGGCTCAGGTTGCGCTGGCCTGAAATCGGCGCCGACTGCGCGAATCCAGCGGTCTGGCGGCTCAACTTCATCGTCTCATCACTGCCCTCGGCGCCACCGTCGGCGCGCAGAAGTGGGGTCAGCACGGGATCGCCCGAGGCGAGCGCGTCGGCAAAGAACACCTGAGCGATAGCCATATCAGGATCGAGCTGGAGCGTTCGCTGCAAATGCGCGCGGGCGCTGTCCATATCGCCATCGGCGAGGGAGAGCGCCATCAGGATCAGCATGGCCTTCACGCATGACGGCGCATTCGCGAGAATCCGCAGACAGCGCTCCTCGGCGACGCGTGTATGACCGGCGAGCCAGAGCGTTTCGGCCAGGCCAACCTGCGCGTCGAGCCTATCGGGGCTTTCGTTGACCAGCTGCTCCCACTCGCGGATGGCGTGGGCGAAGAGGTCGCCACGCAGATAGAGCCGCGCCAGCCCAGCCCGCGAGGGGCGATAGGATGGCTCGCGGAGGCGGCGCGCCAGATCGCGATAGTTCAGGCGCAGCGACTGGTCATCGGGGCGCAGGTCGCAGGCGCGGCGATACCACGCCAGCGCGGCGGTGTCGTCGCCGTGCATCTGATGCACCAGCGCCCGCGCGCAACAGGCGCGCACGTCTTCGGGATCGCCCGCGAGCGTGCGGTCGAGCGCGGCGAGCGCCTCGCGCGGCCTGCGCAGCGCCAGATAGATCTCGCCGAGCACGCGCTGCACCCGCAATGCGCGGGGATACGCCGCCTGCAATTCCTGGCAGTACGCCAGCGCCTGCTCGGGACGGCCAGCCGCGATCTCCGCCTCAACGCGACGCAGGCGCTCGGTCAGTGTGGTGCGCTCCATCTCCCCATTTCCCCGGAAAAATTGCTTCGTGCCTATCTTGAGATGATTCTATGAAGTGCGCCCATTGGTCTATGGCACGTCCTGAAATTATGGCTTGCGCCCGCCCCCGCGTCAAGCCTGATAGCCATTGCGCCCACAGTGGCGCGATGGTTTCACAGTTGGTTTATAATGTGAAGCGTGGCGCGCAACGTACAATTTCCCCGCCACATCAAAGAGGTGAATGAATGCGAATGCATATGTGTAGAGTGGCCGCGTGCGCCCTCGCCATACCGGGCGGTGTGGTGGCGCAGGCCGACGAAGGAAGGTGGCCTCGCATCTGCGCCAGACCAAGGCTCCAGCGGCGCGCTGGCACGACTGGATGGTGTGGCAATGTGCTTTAGGGTCGCCATGTTCAGTCTGCATACCTCGCCGCTGGCATCCCTTGGCCGCACTCGTGACGCGGGCGGCATGAATGTCTACGTGCGCGAATTGGCGCGCGAATTGGGCCGCAGTGGCATTGACGTTGATATCTTTACCCGGCGTTCAGACCCCAACCTTCCCCCCATTCAGCAAGTCGCCGAACGTGTCCGGCTGATACAGATCGAGGCTGGGCCGGCCGCTCCCCTTCCCCCCACGGAGCTTTTCCCGTACGTCGGCGAGTTTACCTGTCGGGTGAGCCGTTTCGCCGCGCGTTCGCCCCACCCATACAACCTGCTGCACACGCACTACTGGCTCTCGGCGGCGGCGGCGCTTCCGCTGGCTCGCGCGTGGGACGTGCCGCATATCACCATGTTCCATACCGTCGAGCGGCTCAAGGGCCAGCAGTACGGCAGCACGAGCAGCAGCGACCACCTCGCGGCGATCCGCATCGAGCAGGAGGGGCGCATCGCCTCGGCGGTGGACCGGATCACCGTCTCGACGGAGAGCGAGGGCGAGCAGCTACGGCGGCTCTATGGCCTTCCGCCGTGCCACATGGCAGTAATTCCATGCGGGGTGGACCTTGGCCTGTTTACGCCCGTTACCGCCGCCTCGCGCCGTGCCGCCCGCCAGGCGCTCGCGCTCGACGCCGATCAGCCGGCGCTGCTCTCCATCGGTCGGCTCGATCCGATCAAGGAACTGGACCTGCTGCTGGAAAGCCTCTCGCTCATGCGGACCCCCGCGCAGTTGATGATTGTCGGCGGCAACCCAGAGGGCGACCCTGAGCTTGAACGGCTCAAGCGGCGGGCGGCCGATCTCGGTGTAGGCGAGCGGGTACGCTTCCCCGGCGCGGCGCCTCAGGGCGATCTGCTGCGGTACTATCACGCGGCGGACTCGGTCGTCGTCAGTTCGCGCTACGAGAGCTTCGGGCTGGTCGCGGTGGAGGCGCTCGCCTCGGGGACGCCAGTCGTCGCGTCGGCGGTGGGTGGCCTGACGAGCATCGTGCGAGATGGCCACAACGGGCTGCTGGTACGCTGGCGCGATCCCCGCGCCTTTGCCGAGCGACTGGATGAGATCCTGCGCGATCAGCGGCTGCGCG
>JAICKD010000440.1 GCA_025928125.1 Ktedonobacterales bacterium | reverse complement strand
CGCTGACGATTGACCCGCTCTACGATGTGCACGAGACGACAGCCATCGTGCAGGCGGCCACGCGCAACGGCGTTATCATCCTGGGCGGCGGCTCGCCGAAGAACTTCTACCTCCAGACGCAGCCGCAACTCTGGGAGGTACTAGGCATCAACAAGGGTGGCCACGACTACTTCATCCAGATCACGCAGGACGCGCCGCACTGGGGCGGCCTCTCTGGCGCGACCCCGTCTGAGGCGGTCTCGTGGGGCAAGATCAAGCCGGAGTTGCTGAGTGATTCGGTCGTGATCTACGCCGATACGACCCTGGCCTTCCCGCTGCTGGCGGCCTATGCTATCACACGAGCGCAGCCACGCCAGCGGCGCGAACTCTACGCCCAGCGCGAGCGGATGCTGGCGGAGTTGCGCGCAGCCTATCAGCAGAACGCGGGCCGAGTAATCGAAGGGTGAGAATGCGAAAAACAGGGTCGGAGTGGTAGACTGTTGAGGCGGTCGTTTCCCGATTATTAGCGGCGAGAAAGTGTATGCTCCGTCGAGTTAGCATCAATGGCTACAAGTCTCTCCATAACGTTGAGGTATTCTTCAACGAGAGTCCCCTCACGGTCATCATGGGGCCAAACGCGGCGGGCAAGAGTAACTTGTTCGATGCGCTCGCTCTGTTGAGTCGCATGGCTACGAGCGAGACACTTCAAAAAGCCTTCGAAGCACATCGTGGGACGCCGCTCGAAGCCTTCAGCTATGGCAGCGGCGGCCTCAAAGAACTGCTGGAACATCCAACTGCGGAGTTCACCGTTGAAGTAGACTTTGATCTCTCATCGGACGTGGTCACTACAGTACGGCAGCAGATTGTCCGTATGCGTGAGGGTATCGGTCGTGAGGCGAACCCACTTGAAACGGCTACGCAAGGACGAAATGCTAATGCTAGCGCGCCAAGCGAAACGCTCCAAAAGAATACGGTGGCTGAGACTCGGCTGCGTTACAGCCTGACGGTACAAATCCTCACTGACCAGGGATACCTGCGCGTGCTGGACGAACAACTCACCCCACTTCGTCCACAAGTGCGCACAGGTGTTATGCAAGAGGCCGCTCGCAATCGCAATCCCTTCGTTGAGAAGGTCCAGAATGCGCGTGGCGAACCGAAGCTCAGCCTGCGATTGGAGGGTCAGGCCCATCCAACCTATTATGACGTTGGATTGGACCATACCCTACTCTCAACTCCGCTCTACCCACCGCACTATCCACACCTTGTAGCGGCGCGTGAAGAACTATCGCGATGGCGCTTCTACTATCTGGAGCCACGCGCCATGCGTGAACCGTCTCCATTGAAGACCGTCACTACGCTCAGCCCGACGGGCGCTGACCTAGCAGCGTTTTACAATACGTTGAAAGTTGAACGCCCAAGGCAATTCGAGTCGGTGCGTCGCAGTCTCAAGGTGCTGATACCCAGCATCGAAACCTTTGATGTCGAGCGGACTCCAGATGGATTCGTGCAGATCGTTGTTCAGGAGAGCGGCATCCAGTTCTCTTCGCGAGTTATCTCTGAGGGTACGCTCCGTGTGTTGGGTCTCCTGGCGATCACCAATCCGCCCTCCACGGCGACGTTGATCGGGTTTGAAGAGCCGGAGAACGGCGTCCATCCCCATCGCTTACGGCAAATAGCCGAGGTGTTACGCTCTGCCTCTGAGCGCGACAGCCAAGAGACGCAGATCATCGTCAACACTCACTCGCCTATTCTGCCACAGTATTTCGTGGGCGATCGCTTGCTGATTTGTCGGCGAGGGCCGGAAGGCACATTACTTCAGCCGATGCTCGAAGGACTGTGGTTACAGCAAGGCATAGAGGGCGCTCTGGAGGAGAGCGCAGCAAACCCTGATGTGGGTTACTTGCCTTTCGTAGAGGCTGTGACGCGAGGCGACTTTGGTGGCTAGCAAGAAGACGATCACATACTTTCTCGAAGACTCCGCTCAGGAACAATTCATCGTCGCGCTCACCGAGCGGCTAGCTCGTCAGGAGGGTATTTCCATCAGAAACGATCAACGCTCGGCGATGTATGGTGGTCGCCCGCTATTCGAGTTGCGCAGGTTTCTAGCGACTGAAACGAGGCGCGGCGTGACATCAACTGATTTGCTGATTGTAGCAATGGATGGAAATTGCAAAGGAACACAGCAACGATACAGCGTGATCACGCAGGCGATGGCTGCGGTCAATTATCCGCGCCCGTATGTGTGCGCGATACCCGATCCGCATATCGAGCGCTGGTACCTCTGCGATCCGCAGGCTGTTCGCGCCGCTTTGAGCGCATCGGTGTCGCCTGTGCTACCACCTTACAAGTGCGCCAAAGACCACTATAAGCGACTCCTTTCGCGTACAGTCATCCAAGCTGGGCTGACGCCAGTCATTGGTGGCGCTGAACACGGCGCTACGATTGTCGAGCAGATGGATTTGTATCATGCGTGTTCCGCTGAAGCGTCACTGAACAGGTTCGTCGAGGACGCGCGTATTGCGCTCCGCCAGTTATAAGCATCAGGATAAACTCTGTCAGTAGCTAACTAGCTGTCGCTGGAAAGGAGACCGACGATGCGTGATACGCTGGAAGACGCCATCCGCTGGCTAACTGAGGGCAAGCGCGTAGCGCAGGCGACGGTGGTGTCGCTGGTCGGCTCGGCTCCGCGTGGCGTCGGCGCGACGCTGGTGGTGAGCGACGCGGGCGACATCGCTGGCTCAGTCAGCAACGGCTGTGTCGAGCCGGATGTGGTGGAGCAGGCGCAGCGCGTGATGCGCGCTGGCAAGCCGCGCCTGCTGACCTATGGTGTCAGCGAGGAGCAGAATCTCGAACGCATCGGCCTCTCATGCGGCGGCGAGATTCGCGTCTTCGTCGAGCGCATCACCCGCACACCCGAACTCGCTGCGCTGGAGGCCGCGAATCAGGCGGGGCGCCCTGCGATCCGCGCGCTGGTCATCGCCACGCCAGATGGGGCCGCGCCCGCTCTGGGGCAGACGCTGACGCTGGTGGATGGCGAGCAGCCAACGGGCGCGCTCGTCGGCTCGCCGCTGAGCGATGCAGTTGCGGCGCGAGCGCGCGACCTGCTGGGCGCGATCAGCCCGGTCGCCGAGTGGCTGCCAACGGAGGGCGCGCCAGAGGCTGAGGCTCAGACCAGGCCTGAGGTGGAAGTCTTTTACCAGACGCTAACGCCGCCGCGTGCGTTGGTGATCGTCGGCGCGGGCCACATCTCGATTCCACTGACACGCCTGGCGAAAGTCCTGGGCTATACCGTCACGGTGGTGGACCCGCGCGAGGCGTTCAACACGCGCGAACGGCTGCCGGAGGCCGATGCGTTGCTGCTCGACTGGCCCGACGAGGCCATGGAGCGTCTGCCGATCAATGCGGCGACGGCGGTGACGGTGCTCACTCACGATGGCAAGTTCGATGTTCCCGCACTCAAGGTGGCCCTGCACAAGGGCGCTGGCTACGTGGGGATGGTCGGCAGCCGTGGCACGCGCGCCAGACGCGACGAGGCTTTGCGCGCTGAGGGGATCAGCGATGAACTGATTGCGCGCATCCACGGCCCCATCGGCCTGGACATCGGCGCCCGCACGCCCGACGAGATCGCGCTGGCCATCCTCGCGCAGATCGTCGCCAGCGCCCACGGTAAAGCGTAGCGCGGCTGGCGGCTAGCGATGTTTTGCGTGTCGTTCGGGTAGCCGCTTGGCCGCTGAAGCCGCAGCTAAGGGTGTTCCGCCGCAAAGGCCGCCTGCGCGGCCTGGAATTCCGAACCGTTCCCAGCCTGCGTAGGCAGGCTTTGCGGCGACCCGCAGGTCACCCATAGGCGCGGGTTTACCCGCCAGCCGACGCCGGAGTCCTGCTCCCCTCGCCCTTTGGGAGAGGGGCTGGGGGTGAGGGTTCGCCGCGCTATTCG
>JAICKD010000480.1 GCA_025928125.1 Ktedonobacterales bacterium | reverse complement strand
GTCTGCGCGCTCCGTTGGGAGCCAGCAAGCGCCAGGCGCCACCCTGGTCACAGCAGTTAAGACGAACCGCACGACAAACGGCCACAGATAATGACAACTCTCCTTGTACGAGCGCAGTTCGTCGCGATGGCGCATTCGGGCCAGCCCATTTCTGCCGTTGTGACGAGCGACCAGAAACGTCGCATCGGCCTGCATCACGCCGATGTGTCTATGGTCGTAGCGTCACAGCTGTATCAAACATGTTAATCTGCCATTAATTTTGTTGAAGTTGATATTGACTTTCTTTGGATTCGATGCTACAGTGTGAGACAACACGAAAAATACCTGGACAGCGCAGTTCCTGTTCCTACGAGTACAGGATATTCCGCATTATGTCGCGGGCGCTGGTCAGGCGCGAGGAGGACTCATTCGCCGATGGTACATACACACGAGGTTGACGGCTCATGCCCGGTCTGTGGCAACGCCATGTATGTCTCACGTCTGAGCTGTGATCGCTGCGGCAGCGCGCTCGAGGGCGCCCTGGCTCTCACCGGCCAGCCTGCCGCGCGTCGCAACGGCGCGGCCTCTGCCGGGCGCGAAGCTGACGAGCGCTTTGGGCGGTTGGCCCGCCTCAACGATCAACAACTCGAATTCGTCGAGGTATTTCTGCGCTGCCGTGGCACTATCAAGGATGTCGAGGATATGCTCGGCATCTCCTATCCCACCGTCAAGTCGCGGCTGGCCAATGTGCTGGAGGCGATGGGCTTTGGCGGTGATGAGAAACTGACTACCGCGCCGCGTCATGCCCGCCGCGATATTCTCGGCCGTCTGGCGACGGGCGAGATCAGCACGGAGGAGGCCCACCGCCTGCTCGCGGAAGTGAACGACGAGGATGACGACGAAGGCTAAGAGTTCCTATCAAAACCGCATTTTTAGCCGCGGCATTCATGCCGCGAAGGTGGCCTACTCCCACCTTTGCCACTCGGACATGACCGTTTTGTGAGGCGTTCTTAGCGCAGGCTAAACCAAGACTAGTAGCATATATCGGCGTTGAAACCGATAGGCAATCCGGGGCGGGCGGCGCTCAACAGCCGCGGCGCCACATGGGCTAGGAGCAGATGCGATGGACGAAGAGCATGGCGACGCCCCGGCGGGCGATCAGACACCAGAGCAGACCCCTGAGGCGTCCGCGCAGGGGACGCAACCCAGCGATGGCGGCAGCGTAAACAATAGCGCGGACGCCAGTGAAGCCAGGAGCGCTCCGCCACCTCCACTCGAACCAGACGCGGAGGGCGCGCATGCCGAGGGGCAGCCAGTGACAGACACGGAAGACAAGGGAGATTCGGGCAAACAATCGGCCCAGGCAGGGTCGGCTGAGCCAACCGAGCCTGCGGGGCGCATCGAAATCTCGGTCGTTAGAGGCGATTTCTCCGTGCGCGGTGGCGGCAGCGAGGTGGTGGTCGACACCCATGGCGAACCCGGCGATGACCCAGAGGTTCAGCCCGACGGTGTCGTGCACATCTCGCGCCTCTATGATGGCGCGGAACTCTGGGCGCCCGATGGCTTCGAGGTGATCGTGCGTAGCGTGGACGGTGACCTGCACGCCTCGCGCTTCGATGGTCTGCTCCAGGTCGAGCAGGTGGGTGGCGATGTCACCACTGGCAGCGTGAGCCAAGTGCGTATTGCCCATATTGGTGGCGATCTGCGCGCGAGCCGTGGCGAGGACCTCCGGGTGCGCGAGACCAGCGGCGATGCGCGTATCGAAGATTTCTCTGGGGCGCCGCTGCTCGGCGGGGTGCGTGGCGATCTCGATGTGCGTAACGTCCAGGGACTGGAGGTACGCGAAGGCGTGAGCGGCGATGTCCATATCGAGGGCTGCCGGTCGGCCATACTGGATGGCGCGGTTGGCGGCGACCTCCATATCGAACATTGCGCCGGGGGCGTCTTTACCGATGCGGTTGGTGGCGACGCGAAACTGGTGGATGTTCAGGAGGCTGGCATCGGCGTTGTTGGCGGCGACCTGGAGATTCACTCCGTCAGCGGCCCCCTGGAGGTCAACGTCGTCAGCGGCGATAGCGCGTTGCGGCGCGTGCAGGGCCGGATTCGCGTCAACGTCGTCAGCGGCGATCTCTCGGTGACTCACGCGCCGGGTGGCCTATTAATCGGCCAGGTCGGCGGCGACGCCACACTGGAGACCGAGCTGGGAGCCGCGGAATATACCATCTCCGCGGGCGGTGATATTACTCTGCGCACGCGCGGCGAGGTCAACGCGAAATTTGTGGCGCAGGCGCTTGGTGGCGAGGTTCGGACACGACTGCCGCTGACGGTAGAACGCGGGCGGCGGCGCAATCTGGTTGGGGTGCTGGGGCGCGGCGACGCGACTGTCACTCTACGCAGCGGTGGCGATATCACGATCGTCTCCACAGACCGATATGAAAGGGCAGATACGATGAGCGACGATACTCAGAAGAGCGGCGACGGGCAGAACGATCCCTCGACGAAGACCTACGAAGGCGCTTTTGGCAAACACAAATTCCGCGTGCGTGTGGATCGCGGGCCAGATCGCGCCGGACTCTACTTCCAGGGTCCGTACACCGATGACGAGACCGCCGAGGATGCGGGCGCTGGCTCGCGTGACTTTGGCTTCGAGTGGGAGCGTGGCCACGGTCCGCGCACCTACGGCGAATATGAGGCCAAGCTAAACGAGCTACGCGAGAAGGCCGAGCAGGTCGCCCGCCGCGCCTCTGAGCAGGCCTCGCGCTATGCCGAGAAGGCGGCGCAGAAGGCCCGCGACACCGACTGGCAGGCGATTGGGCGCGAGGTGCGCTCGACCATTGAACGCGCCATGGGCGATCTGGAAGACGCCTTCGGCCATATGCGGCGCGACTGGGATACCCGCAAGCCCAGCGATGCTCCATCCAGTGGATCGTCGCGCCCGTCGGCGCAGCGCGTGCGCATCGAGCAGGACGACGCCAGCGACGACTTTGGCTTCTCGGGCATGTCAGACGCTGACCGCGAGGCCGAGCGCCGCACCATCCTGGAGCAGTTGCGCACCGGCAGCATCTCGATTGAAGACGCCGAGCGCCGCCTCAACGGCCTGCGCTAAATCGTCAACTTCACGAAAGCACATACGAGCGGTGTATCCTTCGCGGGATGCGCCGCTCATCTTTTCCCCTCATGTCAGGCTGTCCCTTTGCTCCGTATATAGACCGAGTTGGCACGCAATGACCCCGTGTCGCCATCTTCGCCGTTCGTGCTACTCTGCTAGCAGGGCTAAGAAGCGCCTCCTCATCCTTCATTCTCTTGGCTGGTAGTGTGTCTCTGGTGTTCTCTGGCGTAGGTCACACCTGGGAGTGAGGCGTTGTGCGCAATGTATCGTGTCGGAGGTATTTCCCTTTTTTGTGTTACACCCACATGCTGGTACACCGCTTCACCTGTCAACGTGCAACAACGTTCTGGTTCCCCTCTCCCTGAAAGGGGGAGGGGTTAGGGGAGGGGGCAGCCAACGAGGCATATCTGCCCTGAAAATGGTATCTTGTGCTTGCGTCTGTGCTTGCATCTTAGCACCGACAACATTGTGCCGCCATCGATCCATCCCAGGGAGGGTTGAGCCATGGTCACTCGCACCACCGCACCAAAATCCGAGTTTCGCGCGATT
>JAICKD010000840.1 GCA_025928125.1 Ktedonobacterales bacterium | reverse complement strand
GACGTAAACGCGCTGCTGACGCGGCATGCCCGGCTGCGCGCGGACCGTGGGGCGCTGGTGGGCGAGCTACTGGCGGCGCGACGGCGCGAGGCGCTGGCCGAGGCGCTCCGGCTCAACCGACGCACGCTCTCGCTCTTCAAGACGGCGCTGGAGGCGCGCAGCACCGCCGAGCAGGACAAGATCTTCGCCGAGCTCGACTTTTCGGCGCTGCTCAACACCTTCCCGATCTGGGCGACGACCAACCCGCACGTTGCCGAGATGCTGCCACTCGACCGCGAGATGTTCGATCTGGTGATCGTGGATGAGGCGTCGCAGTGCGATGTCTCCAGCGCGCTGCCACTGCTCTACCGAGGCCAGCGGGCTATCGTCTGTGGCGACCCAAAGCAGCTACGCCACCTCTCGTTCCTGCGCGAGGACCGCCAGGCGGCGCTTGCCTCACAGCACGGCCTCTCCGCCAGCCAGCGGTCACAGTGGAACTACCGCACGCATAGCCTGCTGGATGTGGTGAATGGCGCGCTGCCCTCGCAGGACGACGTGGTTCTGCTGGACGAGCACTACCGCAGCCTGCCGCAGATCATCGAGTTCAGCAACCGCACGTTCTACGGACAGGCGCTTCGCGTGATGACGCGCCGCCCCGATACACTTGGCGCGCGCAGTGTCGAGATGCGCAAGGTGAACGGCAAGCGCGGCAAAGAGGGCTACAACCCGCAGGAGGCCGAAGCGATTCTCAAGGAGATCAACAACATCGCCAAGGCCGAGGCGAAACTGCCGCCGAACGAGCGCTCATCCATCGGCGTGCTCTCGCCCTATCGCGATCAGGTGAACTATCTGACGCGGATGCTGGCGCAGAAGCTCAAGTCGAAGATTCTGCAAGACCACGACATCGCCATCGGCACGGCGCATACCTATCAGGGCGACGAGCGCGACGTGATGCTACTCAGCTTCTGCGCCGACCCTGGGTCGCATCGCAGCACCGTCACCTTCATGAACAACGACAACCTCTTCAATGTCGCGGTGACACGCGCCCGCCACCGTCAGGTGATCTTCACCGGGCTGGATGCCCGCCACCTGCCGCCGGAGCACCTGCTGGGCCGCTACCTCGACTACGCCTCCGAATGCCTGGAGCCGGACCGGCCCGAGGACCACACCAGTGGCGGCACCGCCTTCGAGCGCGAGATCGGCCAGGCGCTACGGCAGCGCGGCGGCTACGAGGTCTACATCGGCTACCCGGTCGCGGGCTTCGCGGTGGATGTGGTGGCGCAGTATGGCGGGCGGGCGCTGGCCATCGCCTGCGATGGCGACCCCGAACGCCACGCGCCAATTCCCGGCGAGGTCTCGCTCGATACGGTCAACGGCCAGACGATTCTGGAGCGCGCGGGCTGGCAGGTGCATCGCCTCTCGCTCCGTCGCTGGCAACGCGAGCGCGAGCAGGTGCTGGCGGAAATCGACGCGATGCTCGGCGTGGAGCGCGACGACGAAGACGACGAAAGCGATGTGGCGAACGACGAGGTCGTGGCGGAATAACTGACCTTACCTCGACACATGGAAGAGAAGCCATGCCCGAACGCGAGAGACTTCAGAGCCGTATTGTCGCAGGGGACGCGGGCCGCAGGCTGAAGCCCTACGGCTAATCCTGGCCTGTACGGAGTAGCCCTTCTCGCCATTGCCTGAAACGTTCGCGCGCGTTCTGCAGTCCGCGCAGGCGGACTTCGTGGCCGGAGCGCGGCGAGACCCTTCAGGCGCGGTT
>JAICKD010000056.1 GCA_025928125.1 Ktedonobacterales bacterium | reverse complement strand
CGGGCAGATCGCGCGCGACGAGACCACACAAAGTTCGCCGCTGCGTGTGGAGGTGCGCGCGACAACGCCCGGCGAGTGGACTGCCCAGGTGACGGGCGTGCGCTCAGCGCAGCCAGATGTCGCCTACGTGCTCACCCTGGCGGTAGACAGTGGGACGGCCCAACCCGCGCAGCAATTCACTCCGGCAAGCGTCTATCTGCCGGTCCATCTGATCGTTGACGGCTCGCGCCACGTGCTCAAGCATACCGCCGCGCTGATGGCGGGCGTCCACGAGTTGACCGCGAAGCTACGCCAGCGGACCTCGCATGGCGCCGGGGCGATGGTAAGCCTGATCGCGGCTGATGGCAGCGGGAAGGAAGTGATCGCCCCTGTTGATGCGCGCGCCTTCACGGCCAAGCAACTAGGCGCGATTGGCTCCTGTTCGCTGGGGGCGGCGCTCAATCGCGTTGTGCCGCGGCTGAGTTCGGCCAGCGGCGCGGTCAGGCCGCTGGTGGTCATCCTGCTGGCTGGCCCGCCCGAAGACAACTGGAGCAGCGCCGCCGATCAGTTGCACCGGCTGGCCGCGCGCGGCAGCGTGGATGTCATCGCGGTGGGCATCGGCGGCTACAACGATGCGCAGGTTTTGCGCCAGCTCACCACGGCGGCGCCCCTAACACTCGATGCGCTCACCTATGAGAGCGTCCGGGCGCTGTTCGGCTGGATTTACGAGATCGCCGACGCCGCGATGACTGGCCTGGAGTCGGGCGGCAGGAAAGCATCGGCGCCCACTCCACCCGCTGGCGTGCGCGCGCTTGCCTGAGTTTGCCTGAGTTTGCCCGAGTTTGCCTGAGCCTGATGCTGTGCGCTTGCTCTATTGCTCTATTGCCCTGGTCCTTGCGGACCGCAATAGGCTGCCAATACTACCCTTGCGACATCATAATCACTGGTCTGGAGAGTATAGCGATGTCCACAACACCCGAACGCCCGAACTTCTTCATCCTGCTCGACCTTGACCCCGACGCGCCATGGAATCAGGCTGATTTCGAGATTCGCCTCAAAGAAAAACAACAAAAATGGGCGCGCGACTCCAACTCGCCCAATAAGGATGTCAAGAGCGCCGCCAGTTTAAACCTGAAATTGGTCGGCACGATCAGAACGGTGATGTCGGATGATCAGCAACGCCGCGAGGAAGCGAAGGATGCTCATACCCAAGCTACGGCGCACAAGGCGATACGTCTGGCGCAACTCGATTCGGACATCGAGTTCTATCGGGCGGCTCCATCCATCTCACGTAAAGCCTTTGATGACCTCCTCAAGGACTACAGCGATATCATCTCAGAAAGCGACCTGAAAAGTCGCCTGGGCATACCGATTCATGAGGATGCCCAGCAGGCCACGAGCGCGGAGCCAGAGAAGCTTGAACCAGCAAAGGCGCGGCTTATTCGGGCCGATTTGACGCTCCTGGGCGAACGTTCTCTCTACACGTTGCTGAAGACAGAGGCTGCCAAAGGGCCAAATCCCCCTCTGCATCCGCTTGGACCCGAGAGCCTCTCATCTGACTTGCTGGACGCTGCGAGAGACCTGCACAGGCGCATGCTCGAGCACATGGACAAAGGCCCTGAAAATACGGCGCGCAAGAGTCTGGCGGGCGAAGCGATGGTCATCTTCGCCGATGAAGAACAACGCAAGCGCTACGACACCACTCTGCGCCTGGAGCCACTGGATCGCCTGCTCACCGACATCGAGCGGTTGGGCAAGGCAGACGGCAGGATTACCGCTCAGCAAGCCGAGCTTTTCTTTCGCAAGGCGCTCGAGAAGGGCATTCCAACCGCGGATGCGGAAGCCGCGCTGACCAGGCTTATCAAAGTCAAGAAGTGGCCAGAGATGATACTTACTGAGACACTCGCCGCCGTTAATCTCTTGCATCCCTGCCCTAATTGTCGCCGTTTGAACGACCCCAAGGATCAGTTCTGCAAGTGGTGTAAGGAGCCGCTCTGGCTCGACTGCCCGAACTGCGGCGCTAAGCATATCGATGCTAACGTACTGGCGTGTCCCGCCTGTGGCTTCTCATTGACGCTACGACCCTGGGTCAACTGGGCGCTGAATGAGGTTGAGCTTCTCATCAAGGTCGGCGATTGGGTCGCCGCTGCCAGTCAACTTGACGAAGCGCGCCAGGAGTGGAAGCCGAACAATCCCGACGACCTTGTGAAGCGAATGAATGAGCTTGACGCGACGATAGCGCCGATGCGCATCGCAATCGAGGAAGAGCGCAAGAAGCAAGAGAAAATTGACATACTATTGCGCGAGGCGCAGGCAAAAGCAATCACGGACATCGAGAAGGCCATCACGGAGCGTCAATTCTATCGGGCAAAACACCTGCTCAACGCGATGTCCGTACCACCGCCCAATGCGAGCGACTATCGCAACACAATCACCAGAGAAATCGACAAGGCAGTGGAACTGGTAGAGCAGGCGCGGCAGGCGCACGGGCGGGGCCTCATCGTCGTTGCCGCGCGGCTGTACAATCTCGCGCTCGATGCCTGCGCCGACGCCAGAGAGGCTCAGGATGGGCTGAAAGCGCTCCCCCTCGCGGCTCCGACTCACCTGCGCATGCTATCCAAACAGGAGCAATCAGACGGCGCGGATACCTGGCGCGTCGAGTTGCAGTGGGAGCCATCGCCAGATGCTGGTGAGGATACGACCTACTGGGTGAGCAAAAGCCTCACACCACCCACACGCGACCATGCTGGCGAGCCGAAAGGGACGCTGAAAACGACCTGGACCGACTTCAATCCCGAGCCAGGCGCCACGATGTACTACAGTATCTACGCCGAAGCCAATGGCCGCCGCTCAGACGCAATCAGCGGCCAGATGCTGCTGGCGACTCCGGTTGCCGAGCTCGAATGCGAGGTTGCGCCAAGCGAGGTCCGTCTGCGCTGGAAGGCGACCAGTTCGCACCTTCGCCACGTCCGCATCCGGCGGGGTGAGAACGCGGCGCCAGGGAATATGACCGAGGGCATAGAGATAGCCGCGCAATCGCTCACCAGCGCGACCGACACCAACGTGCGGACTGGCGCGCTCTACGGCTATTCCGTCTTTGCGCAATACGTGGACGCGGACGGAAATCCGAGCTGGTCGCCTCCGGCTACGATTCGAGCCGTTCCACAGGTCGCACCGCACTTCATCTGCGATCTGCACGCCGAGCAGGGTGACGACACGATCAGTTATGCGGTGGCCAACCTGCAATGTTCCATGCCAGCCACCGGAGAGCTCAACATCGTGCGTTACGAGGACCCCCAGCATGTGCCAGCGCCGAAAACAGTCCGCCGATGGGACAGCCTGCTGCGGAACGGAAGGCAGGTTGCGGGACACACATCGCCGCTGAAAGACACGCGGAGCCGACCAGGCAAATGCTGGTATGTGTCTATCGTGCGCATGGAAGAGATGGGCTACGTCGGCTGTCCCGTCCCATTCGACTGTGTACGAAATGTCGATGCGCTGACACCAAAGCTCTTGAGTGACAGGGCGCAGTTGCGCTGGACGTGGCCGCGCGGCTGCACTCGCGCGGTGGTCGCGTTCAGCCCAACTGGCTGGCCATCCTCAACCCATAATATCCCGTCCACGTCGATCTCCCGTGATGGAGCAGCCGATGGGTCGCCCGGTATCTTCGAGGCTCCTCATGCGGGCAGCTCAGAGGCGTTCTTCATCGTGACGGCATTCGCGAAGACCGGTGATGTCGAGCTTGCCAGCGCGAGTAAGCGTATTCGAGCCCACGTCGGGCCAAAGCCACAGCTCAGTATGCGCCAAGTGAAAGGACTTCTCTCGCGCGGCCTTGAATTGACGATGCGCCATTCCACCATAGCTCCAGCGCTCGTAGTAGTCAGCCGGGACGACAGGGCGCCAACCAGCGCCTCGGATGGAGTAGTGCGCTACCAGCAGGAGAGCAGGGCATGGGAGAAGGGCATTTCTATGGTGCCTGGAAGCGACCGAATTCCCCGAGATCACTTCGCCGGCGTCTTTCTGACGGATGAGAGCGAGCGCGCGGTCATTGAGGTTCTCACACCGCCATTTCTGATGCAATAGTATCAATGGCAGTCTACGAGGGTTACAAAATCTCCTGTGAATCGTCGCACAGAGAGAGGATATCGCCCGGCAGATGATTCCCCTTGCGGGAGATTAGCTTCCCTGCTAAAATACACTCGTGTATACGATTGCAGATGTTGTAACATAGCAAGCGATCATAGGAGCCATAGCGTGAGTACAGCCGCCGCGGGTTCTGGATTCGAAACGATTCGAAACACCCTCAAATCATCGGGGCTCAATGGCGATGCAGTTGCCAATGAATTGAGAAAGGTACGTGATGACCTCAATGATCGCGGCGCTAAGTTTGCCAGTGACCGCCTTCAAAGCATCGACAATCATGTAGACGCGCTACGCTACGATGTCATCCGCGATGTCGTCGCGCCAGAACAGGTATACGAAGAACTCGATTTCGTTGGCGGAAAGTTTTCGCGGCGCATTGGCGCTATCCGCAATGTGCTAGCGCTGGCGCCACTGGTGCTCACCTGGATCGCTCTGAAGGTGGCAAGCGAGGCGTATCATGCTCAACTCACGCAGGATCCGTCATTGGTGGGAACGCCATTTCTCGATCTCTGGCAGGGTGGATTCGGCCAGCAAGACCTCGGTCTGACCTTCTCGACGACAGCAACCTGGGATTTCTTGTTGTTGCTGTTTCTCTTGCTGCTCACTATTCTGATGCACATTCGCGAAGGAGTCGAGGAAAGGCGGGCCACCAAGATCACCGGACGGCTGAACCATGCCCTGACTCAGCTCGCCATTGCGCTCCAGCGGCACGAGAAGATCAGAAATGAATCAGATATTGGCAGCGCCGCGCAGGCCGCGCAAAAGGCTATTGTCCAAACGCGCGACTCGATGCGGGAAATCACCGAGGCGAATAAAGGGGTCGTAGAGCAGGCCAGGGACTCCATGAGAGTGCTGGCCGAGAGCATGGCGAACGCGGTCGAGGCCTTCAAAGACGATTACGAGGAGTTCGTCACCACACAAACCAATCAGGCCAGGACGACCCTGCAAGAGGTCGCCAGGCAGACCGATGATGTCTTCAACGGGAAGCTTGGACCAAATATCACGAAATTCGCGACGGCTGCCGAGCGGTATGAGCAAAGTTCAACTGATCTCGCAACCGCGGCCACAAAGCTCAGCGCGTCATCGGATCGGTTGGTACAAACCACGAGTGGGATGGATGACCATATCGAATCGCTGGACACCAATATCGGCAAAGTTGGTCTAGGGGTGACCGGCATGACCGACGCCGCTCAGGGCGTGATCGAGATCAATGATCATATGGAAGAAACAAACAAGCGCCTGGATGATACATCCAAACGGCTGGACTATGTTGCATGGCAACTGGGCCAGGTATCCCAACAGCTCAATGAGGCTTCCGGGCGTCTCTCCAGGGCGGCGGGCGAGGTTCCATCTGAATCAAACCCGCCGCGCAGAGGAGGATGGTGGCCGTTCCGATGATGGCAAGTCTCGTGGCAGTCTCTCGTGGCAGTCTGGTAGTCATCCTCGCTGTGAGGCGACTGAAACGGACCGAGGCGCATTCCGCGGTCATGCAGGGTACGATGGCTACCGCCTGACCACACCCTGAAATGCGCCATGGAGCATGGGCCATCGACGACAATGACGACAACACAGCGAGAATAGAATAATAGAAGGGCAGGAGTATGCGACGGCGCAATCGGTGGCGAACAGCGCTCATATTTGGGCTGACGGGCTGGCTGTTTGCCGATCTCTTCATCGCGTTGACGATGGGCTTCGTCGCCAACATCGTCGGCTATCAGTCGACTCCTACACCCATACCACCGACGATCACCCCAACCATCCCACCAGCGCCCGCGCTCGATCTAACTCCCGTTTCTCTGACGTTGACTATCAATGCGCAGGGCATCCTCGATGGCGATAAGACCGCAATCGCCAGTGTCGAGCAACAAATCAAAAGTAATCCCGCCCTGACATGCAAACGCGCGGGGCTTGTGCTCACCTTCGGTGGCGCACCATCATCGAACGATACCGGCACGGCGCTGCGAATTGCCAGAAACATTGATTCCAGGGTTTTTATGGATCTGGGGAATCAAGGCTTTGTCTTCGATATCGCCGTCTATCGCCCGTTCTTCAACCTGGGGACCAGTCCAAACACGATTAACGCGGATGTCTACGTGTTCAAGAATATCAGTAGCTGTTAGCCGCTATGCTGGTGAGCCGCTGCACTGAATCGCGCACCGTCGCCCGCCCAGATGCGCCTATGCCAGTTTGATTGGCAGCCGACTGAGAATCGTGTTGAGCAGCCGGTCGATCAGGATGGCAAACGTGATGACGAAGATGGCCCCGCCCACAACCAGGATGCCCTCGATGGGCGCGGCCACCGGCATCTTCGGCCCGCGCGCGACAACATCAGATGCCTGACCCAACAGGTCGGTGAGGCTCAGACCCGCCAACAGCGTGAACGCCGTGACAGCGCCACCCACCAGCGCCAGCAACACCAGCGCCAGCGCCACATCGCGCGCCACGATCGGCCACTTCCAGCGGCGGGTGAGGCCCGCCACCACACCCGCGAGCACATAGACCGCCGCCCATAGTCCCACTGCCAGTCCGAAGCCCAGGGCCGCGACGCCGATCACGATCAGACATGAGAGCAGCGTTAACCGTATTGGCGCGATATAGGTCTCGATGGCAAAGACCGTTGGCACGATGCATAGCAGCGGCACGAACGCCAGCGGTATCACCAGTTGGACAGCGATCAGAGCGATGACGAACGCGTTCATCAGAGCGATAAGCGTCAGGCTGCGCAGGCGGTTGCGGTTGGTCATAGCATCATCCTGTACACCACTATGCCCGGCGCGGCCAGCGCAATACCGAGCAGTACATCCAGCATGTTCACTCGCTGCCCTGGCAGCGGCGTCAGCCCGCGGGCAAGGTCGAAGCCACGGTCAGCAACCGCGTCGCCGAGGCGCTGGCTGCGTAACACCGTCCGCACGAGGAGATCGAGCACTACGGTTGTCCACGCTGACGGCGAGAACAGCGCGCGCCGCCCACCGCCTCGCAGAATCGCCACGTCGAGGCTTTTGCGCAGGTCCCGCTGCACCGAGGGCAGCGCCGCCAGCGTCATCGAGAGCAGATAGGCCAGGGTATTCACCCCAGGCAGGCGGAAGACGCCTGTCGAGAAGAGGCGCAGCAAATCTTGCACGGGAGTCGTCGCACTCAAAATCGCAAACACCTGCGCAATGCACAACACCTTGCTGAGCGCGAGCGCCACCTCAGGCACGCCGACAAGCTCCACGCGCAGGCCCGCCTCGGCGGCCAACGCGGCGATGACGGGCGCGAGCAGCAGGCGCGGCGGGAGCAGGCAGGCTATCGAAGCCAGCAGCAGCAGCCCGGCATCCAGTTGCAGCAGCCGCAACGATTGTGTCGTGAGCAGAATCGCTCCATACAGGATGAGCAGCAGCAGCTTGACGGCGAGATGCAGCCGTCGGCGCGGACGCGGCGGCTTGGCGACGGTAGCGGCGCTCTTCGGCGGCGTTTCGGGAGGAGCGAGCGTATCGGTCACGGCGCGACTCCTTCATTGAGCAGGTGGGCAATGGCGGCCGCGTCGGTCTGGTCATAGATCTCTGGCGCGAATTGGTAGCCAGTGGCCTCGAGCTGGCGGAGCGCAAGGAAGACCGAAGGCGTCTGCGCATCCAACGTCTGGGTCAGCGCCGCCAGGGGCGCCGCGCGAAACGCGCCATCATAGACAAGCTGCCCCCCGTCCATGATCCAGAGCCGCTGCGCCCAGCCGAGCAGGTCATCGGGATGGTGCGAGATGATAGCAATCGCCATATCGCGCGTCTCGCTCACCCGCCGGAGCGCGTCCATGACCTGCGCCCGCGATGGGCCATCCAGTCCGGCCATCGGTTCATCCAGCAGCAGCAAGGCTGGCTGCGTGGCGAGGCCACAGGCGATGCTGACGGCGCGCTGTTGTCCGCTGGAGAGGACACGCGGCGCGCGGTCGCCGAGCGCGGGATCAAGCCCAACGAGCGCCAGCAAGCGGTCTAGCTCCACCACTGGCGGTCGGCGGCGCGCGTACCCCGCGATCTCATCGCGCACGGTGGGAGCGACAAAATGTTCTTCGGGCCGCTGCATGATGAGCATGACGCGGCTGCGCCGGGGGCGGCGCTTGAGTCGCCCACGCGAGGGGCGGTCTAGCCGGACCATCACCCGGGCAAGCGATGTCTTGCCCGCGCCATTCGCGCCCATCATGCCGATACGCTCACCCGCCGTCACCTGTAATGTCACGTTACGCAGACGCCAGCGCGGACGGAAGATGCGAGCATTGGCTTTGAGGCTCACCCGCCGCAGCAGTAATCGAAACGTCTTCATGGCTCGCGACTCGCTCCCGCGACGGGGGCGCGTTGTACCTGTGCCGTCAGGAGCGCGCGAATTGGCTCCGAGCGGACCAGTTCGCCAACCGCCAGCGCCAGCGGCAACGCGACCCGCAACTCTGGACGCGAGGAGATGCGCGCCAGCACGTCTCCTACTGTTCCCTCCAGCGCCACGGCGCCCTCGGCGAGCGCCAGAACGCGATCCGCATCGAGGATGTCTTCCAGCCGGTGGGTAATCACAACCAGCCCCATCTGGTCTTCTTCGTGCAGACTCAGCACGAGCGAGAGCATGTCGCGCCAGCGCTGATTGTCGAGCATGCTCCCCACCTCGTCCAGCACCAGCCACGCCGGGCGGCGCGCCACCGCGGCGGCCAGCAAAACGCGTAACTGCTCGCCAACCGAGAGCGAGCCGGGATGCCGGGCGGCAAGGCCAACGAGATCACATCGCCGCAACGCGGCATGGGTCCGCGCAAGCACCTCCGATGCCGCAAGGCGCGCGGCTCGGAGCGCGAAGGCCACTTCGTCAAACACAGAGGTAGCGAGTAACTGGCTCTCTGGATCAGCGCCAACCACCACAATCGCGTCGGCGGTGTCGGGCCGCGGGCTGAACGGCCGCCCGCCGTCTGCCCGGAGCGCGCCCTCAGTCGGGGCGAGCCGCCCTTGCAACAGCCCCGCAAGCGTGCTCTTGCCGCTGCCGTTGGCGCCAACGATACCGACGAACTCATCGTGACTGAGCATCACCGAGACATCATGCAGCGCCCGCACTCCATCGGGGTACGTGAATCCGACAGCCTCCAACCAGATCCGCTGGATCACCCGTGCCTCATTCCCAAACGGCTAAAAGCATCAGCATGCCCATTGTCCGCTGACTGGCGCCTCACCACGAACGCCGCTCAATGGATGTTGTTCAGCGCGAAGACCGTACCTGCCGCGATGACCGCCAGCGCCAACAGGGCGCCACCAAGCACGAAACGCATGCGTGTGAGCACACAGCGCAGGTGTCGGGTACGGCGACCGCTCAGCGCGGCATCGCAGCGGGGGCAGCGGCGTACAGCCATGGTCGTTTCTACCTTTCTGGCGCGGGCGCCTTGAGACTTCTCCAGTAGTAATAGCCACGACCGCGCAATCCAGCCATCTTCCGTGCCACTGCCCGCTGGCGCGCATCCACCAGACGCACGCGCTCGTTACGCACTTTGAGCGCCCGCGCGCGTCCCATCAGCCAGACGAGCGGGTCCACCACGCGAATCGGCGTAAATTGAGCGCCGCTATTCTCTGGCATATGGCCCAGCGCCGAGCACGAGAAGTATTTCACATCGCCGAACTGGGCCTCGGCGTCGCGGACAAAGCCACCCAACTCGTTGGATACCAGGAACTGTCGCGTGAGCATGCTGATAGCATCCTCTTCGGTGGCAATCGCCGAATCCTTCGCCATCAACTCGCGCGCGCGGGCCGACCCAATCTCAGCTTCGAGATCGAGCGCGTCCGCTTTGGAGATGACGACGGCAAGCGGCTGACCATTCGCGACGCCCGCCTTCAGGCCAATTTGCTTCTTGAGCGATTCCAGCGCCTCCAGCAGGCGCGAGAACGCCTCTTCAACGTCCATATCGCTCGGCCGGATCGACGTGCGCAAGAGATCGACCTGGGCGCGGTGCTTCGCCCGATAGGCGGGAATAGCGAAGGGATCGACGACGAAGAGGATGCCGTCAATGTATTCGTAATACTTCTGCTCTTCGGTGTGCGCGATGCTGCCAAAGACCTCGCCAGCGGGGTCGTAGACGTAGGCGAGCTTAGGCACATGCGCATGGCGCGCCTTGATCTTCAGGTTGTACGCCTGTGGACGCATATCGGTGGTCTTGGTGAGCACCTGCCCTGAGTTCAGCAGACGGAGCTTGTCCTGATATTCGGTCTCGTGCCGTGGGTTGGAGAACGTAATGGTATAGCCACGCGGCGGGGCGTACGCTCCGATCAGCTCGCGCGTGGCCATGACAATATAGTTGGACTTGCCAGTCGATGGCCCGCCGACGATGGGAATATGGACGTTGGTACCCTCGCCGATTCCTGGCAGCGGCGTCTT
>JAICKD010000229.1 GCA_025928125.1 Ktedonobacterales bacterium | reverse complement strand
AGGTGCGCTCCGGCTCAATGGCGATGGCGACGAAGAGCAGGCCGATCAGCGCGCCATCGGCGGTGAGGCTGGCGGCGAAGAACGTCAGGAAGTCCGCTGGAATCACCTGAGAAGTCCTTTCCACGAAAAGACCGCTTTGATTACTTTGGAAACCAGTGAAAGGATAGCACGTCATGCACGGCGATGTGTTGCCAGCCATACCAGCCATCACCATCGAGCCAGACCCCGCGCTGAGCGACGAGTCGGCACACATCCGCCTGTCGGGCTTCACGCCGGGGCAGCGTGTGACGCTCCGCGCCGAGGTGGCCGACGACGCGGGCCAGCGCTGGCGCTCGTGGGCCGAGTTCGCGGCGAACGAGGCAGGCGCCGTGGATGTGGCGACAGTAGCGCCGCGCTCCGGCAGCTATTCTGGCGTCGACGCGATGGGCCTCTTCTGGAGCATGGCGCGCGTTGATGATGGTGATAGCGCGCCCGCGACGTTCGCCCGAACGACGACGAATCCGCTGTCAATCGCGTTCACGGCTGAGGTGAATGGGCAAATAGTCGCGACAACTCACCATACGCGCCTGGGCATGGCGGCGGGCGTGCGGCGGGTGGAGGCGCACGAACGCGGGTTGGTCGGCACGCTCTTTCTCCCGCCGGATCATGACCATGGGCCGCATCCCGGCGTCATCGTGCTGGGTGGATCGAGTGGCGGGCGACGCGAGCCACTGGCGGCGCTGCTGGCCTCGCATGGGTGTGCGGCGCTGGCGCTTGCCTATTTCGGCGCCGAAGGTCTGCCGCCACGACTGGCCGATATTCCGCTCGAATATTTCGAGGCGGCGCTTGACTGGATGGCGGCCCGGCCCGAGGTGCGCGGCGGGCGTTGCGCGCTGCTGGGTACCTCGCGTGGCGCGGAACTGGCGCTGCTGCTGGGCGCGACCTTCCCGCAGGTGGGCGCGGTGGTCGCCTACGCGCCGAGCGGCGTGCTCTGGGGCGCGGTCGGCGCGTCTGGCCCCGCGTGGACATATCGTGGCGAGCCGCTGCCCGTCGTGCCAGACCGCGTCCCACCTGAGCTTGACGCCGCGATCTCTGCCCGCGAGCCAATCTCCGCCGCGGAGTGGTACCTGCACAACTTAGAGGATGAGGCGGCGCTCGGATCGGCGACGATTGCGGTTGAGCGCATTGCCGGGCCGGTGCTGCTCATCTCCGGTGAGGACGACCAGATGTGGCCCTCGACGCTGATGGCCGAACGCATCATGCGGCGGCTGGCGGAACACCACTTCACCTGGCCGTATCGCCACCTGCGTTATCCCGACGCGGGCCACCTGATCGGCCCGCCCTGGCAGCCAACGACGGTCAATAGCCGCCGCCATCCAACGGTCGGCGCCACGTTTGCCTATGGCGGCACGCCCGCCGGGCAGGCTCACGCCAACGCCGACTCCTGGAGGAAGGTGCTGGAATGGCTGGGCGCGCACATGGCGTAACACGGCTTCACAGGCGGATTGCATCGTTGTATGATATATCCGCTTCCAGCAGGCCCATGACATACTATGAACGACAACGATATGTTTCCGCTGGCGGCGACTAGCATGTGCTGATGTATGCTGACATGTGCTTTCTTTTGTCTGTTTGGTTGAGTTATCCGCCAGCAGGTCCAGGGATAAGGCTCCTGTGCCGGAGCGTGGTGAAGATCGGAGGTAGCGGCGTTGCCACCGGTGCTACGCATCCGCTTGCTCGGCGATTTCACCCTCACCAGCGATGACGGGCCAATCGAGGGGATCACGACGCCTCGCCTCCAATCCCTGATTGGCTATCTCGTGATGCATCGCGACGCCCCACAGTTGCGCCAGCATCTGGCGTTCGTCTTCTGGCCGGATTCGAGCGAGATGCAGGCGCGCAATAACCTGCGCCAGCTCATCCATGTGTTGCGGCGCGCATTGCCATCCGAAAGCGCCTTCCTCGCCAGCGACAACCGCACGCTGCAATGGCGTCGCGAGGCTCCGTTGCGGCTCGATGTCGATGATCTCGATGCCGCGCTCGCGGAAGTAGAGCATGCCGACCGCCAGTGGGATGCCAGCGCGCTACGGGCCGTCGGACAACGCATCGACGAGCTTTACCGAGATGACCTGCTACCTGGATGCTATGACGAGTGGGTCGCGCCAGAACGGGAGCGGCTGCGGGCGCGCTTCTTACAGGGGCTTGACCGCCTCATCGCGCTCAATGAGGCTCAACGCAACTACTCCGACGCCATCCACCTTGCGCGGCGGGCGCTCCACTTTGACAAGCTCAATGAGGAGGCCTATCGCACGCTGATGCGCCTGTTTGCGCTCAGCGGTGATCGCACCCGGGCGCTCCGGGTCTTTCAGACGTGCGCCACCGTCTTGCGGCGCGAGTTGGGCATCGAACCAGGCGAGGAGATGCAGGCGCTGTATCAGCAGTTGCTGCGACCAACCGCCCGCTCTGCCGAGCATAACCAGCGCGATCAGCGTGCTCAGCGTGAGGAGTCCCTGCCCGCCACGCCAACGCTCGTGGGACGCCAGCGCGAATGGGAAAAGCTGCGTCAGGCCTGGCTGGCGGCGAATACGCAAGGGCCTGGATTCGCGCTCATCTCTGGTGAGCCTGGGATTGGCAAGTCACGCCTCGCCGAGGATCTGGCGCGCTGGGCCAGCCAGCTAGGAGCCACCACCGCCACGACACGCTCGTATGCCGTTGAGGGCCGACTCTCGCTCGCGCCAGTGGTCGAATGGCTCCGCAGCGCCGCGCTACGGCCGCATATCGCGCGGCTGGAAACGGTCTGGCTGACGGAGGTAGCGCGCATTCTACCGGAGCTGTTCACCGAGCATCCTGATCTACCTCACTACGAGCCGATGGGCGAGTATGGCCAGCGGCAACGGTTCTTCCAGGCGCTGGCGCTGGCCGTCCTGACCGCCCCGCAACCACTGCTCCTCGTGATCGATGACGTACAATGGTGCGACCAGGATACGCTGGAATGGCTGCACTTCCTCCTGCGATTCGACCTGAATGCGCGCCTGCTCGTTCTCGGCACGGTGCGCACAGGCGAGCTCTCGCCGCAGCACCCGCTCCGCACGCTCCTGCAGCATCTGCGTCATACCGTCGCGGTCACGGAGATCGCGCTTCCCCCACTCGACGCCGCCGAGACCGCGACGTTGGCCGCCTCGATGATTGACCGCGAACTCGATACCGCCTCCGCAATGCGCCTGTTTGGCGAGACCGAGGGCAATCCTCTCTTCGTGATTGAAGCGGTGCGCGCCGGACTCGACGAGCTTCTCAAGCAGCCCCTGCCCGAAGAGCGTCTAGCCTTCCCGTATACGCCCACCCACGATCTGCCCGCTGGTGTTCGCACCATCATTTCCGGTCGTCTCGCGCAGCTGTCGCCGTCCGCCCGCGAGCTGGCCGCGCTGGCGGCGGTGGTGGGCCGGGAATTCAGTTTCGACATCCTGACACAGGCAAGCCAGAGCGATGAAGAGAGCATCGTACGCGCGTTGGACGAACTCTGGGAGCGCAGGATCGTGCGGGAACAAGGCGCCGCCACGTACGATTTCACCCATGATAAATTGCGCGAAGTCGCCTATGCCGAGATCAGCGCGCCGCAACGCCAACTCTGGCACCGGCGTATCGCGCGCGCGCTCGAAACGCTCTACACCGACGATCTCGATCCAGTGAGCGGGCAGATTGCCGCTCATTACGAGCACGGCGGGTCAATCGAGCATGCTATCCCGTATTATCATCGGGTCGCGTTGGTGGCGCAGCGCCTGTTCGCCCACGAAGACGCTATCCTGCTCTTGCGGCACTGTCTAGCGCTCCTGATGCAGCGGCCAGGCGGCGCGGCGCGCGACAAACAGGAATTGGATTTTCTGCTGGCGCTGGAGCCGCTCTATCGCATCACGCAAGGGTGGACCGGGCCGGAACTGGAGCGCGTGATTGATCGCACCCTTGTCCTATGCGACCTCGTCGGCGACGATGCTCAACGCGCGAAGACCCTCTATGGGCTGCAAGCGCTCGTGATCGTGCAGGCCCGGTTCGACCGCGTCCAACTGGTATCCGAGGAGTTGCATGCGGTCTATGAACGCACTCAGGTAGCGGCGCCTCCGCTGCTGGACATGATGCTGGCGGGCGGGCGACTACATCTAGGTCGGCTCACAGAGGCCAACGACGGCTTTACCAGTATCCTCGCGACACATGACGTGAACCAGGTGCTGAACTTCCTGGAATCGATCACCCTGGAAACGCAGGGCTGGAACTTCGCGGTGCATACGCGCGCGTGGCAATCGCATGTGCTATGGTGTCTTGGCTATCCCGACCGCGCGATGCGCTCCGCCCTCGACGCGGTGGAGCTGGCGCAGAGTCTCGAACAGTTCTTCAACGGCGCGCTTGCCACGACCTTTATCGCCATGCTCTCGCAGATGAGCGCCGACGCCACGACAGCCCGGCGGCGCGCCGAGGAGGCGCTCGAACTCACGGCGGAATACAAGTCGCCCTACTATCACGCCTGGTCGGCGATTCTGGCCAACTATGCCTATGCGCGCGAACAACCCGATGAGGCGCACATCGAGGCGCTGCGCAACGCCATTGAGGCATTCACGTCCATCGGTGTCAGGCTGCGCCTCCCGTATTTTCTCTCCCTGCTCGCCGATATCTACGGACTGGCGGAGCGGCCAGAAGAGGGGCTGAAAGCCATCGAGGATGCGCTGATACAGTCGCGCAGCAGCAGCGAGCGCTGGTGGGATGCCGAGCTACACCGGCAGCGCGGCGTGTTGATGCTGGCCGCCGGTCATGACGAACAGGATGCGCTGGCGGCGTTGGCGCGCGCGGCGAATATCGCCCGCAGCCAGCAGTCGCGAATGCTCGAGTTGCGCGCGCTCGTCACCCTGGGCCATACCTGCACATCAGGGCAGCAGATGGAGGAGACGCGCCACACGCTGGAGGCGCTCTACGCCCAGTTTACCGAAGGGTTCGACACCCCAGACCTCCTGGCGGCCAGGGCGCTCCTCAGCCAGTGGGAAATAACGCTTCACTAACGATACGCCATAAGATTCCGTGCCTCAGTTGTGACGCGCTTCCCTGAGCAGCCCTTGCCTCAGACGATTTGTTCACGCTACCCCGTATATCCTTCATGCATGCGCGCCCGCTCTTGCGCCGTTCGTGATGGGCGTGATTCAATGCGGGAGGGACAAGGAGCTATCTGTGATCGCACAAAAGAGTGCAACGGCGCTAGACAATGCTACGGTCGAGGAGTTCAGGGCGCAACTGCGCGGGACGCTGATCCTGCCGGGAGACGCCGCCTATGAAGAGGCGCACAAAGTCTACAACGGCATGATTGACAAGCATCCCGGTCTAATCGTGCGCTGTGTGGATGTGGCGGACGTCATCGCCTCTGTCAATTTCGCCCGCGAGCATCAGCTGCTCCTGGCGGTCCGGGGCGGCGGCCACAATGGTCCGGGCATGGCTACCTGTGATGATGGCCTGGTGATTGACCTCTCGGAGATGAAGGGTGTCCACGTCGATCCCAAACAGCGGACAGTGCGTGTCGCTGGCGGCGCGACCTGGGGCGAGGTGGACCACGCGACCCATGCGTTCGGACTGGCGACCCCAAGCGGATTCATCTCCACCACGGGCGTCGGCGGCCTCACCCTGGGCGGCGGCATCGGCTACCTCTCGCGCACCTATGGGTTAAGCCTGGACAACCTGCTCAGCGTCGATATGGTGCTGGCGGATGGCAGCTATGTGACCGCCAGCGCGGACGAGCATCCCGATCTGTTCTGGGCGGTGCGTGGCGGTGGCGGCAACTTCGGCGTAGTGACCTCCTTTGTCTTCCGCTTGCACGAGATCAGCACCGTCTACGGCGGCCCAATCTTCTGGCCACTTGACCAGGCGAAGGAATTGCTGGTGTTCTGGCGCGACTATATCACCAACGCGCCGCGCGACATCAACGGCTGGTTCGGCTTTGTGACGGTGCCGCCAGTGCCGCCTTTCCCGGAGCAGTTCCACCTCAAGAAGATGTGCGTCATCGTCTGGTGCT
>JAICKD010000620.1 GCA_025928125.1 Ktedonobacterales bacterium | reverse complement strand
GAGATTCGCGTCGCGCTCGAGCCAGAGGAGCGCATGATCTACGCGGTCTCGGAGGAGCGCGAAAAATATCGCATGGCAGCAGAGAATCCAGTCAAGATGCGCGTCGTCGATGAACTGATTCGACGCCATGCGGAAGATCAGGTGCTGGTGATCGGACAATATCTCGATCAGCTCAAGTATCTGGCGGAAATGCTCGATGCGCCCCTGCTTACTGGGCGCACCACAAATATCCAGCGCGAGAAACTGTACGACCAGTTCCGCCAGGGGGCGCTCAAGCGCCTGGTTGTCAGCAAGGTGGCCAACTTTGCCATTGACCTGCCAGACGCCAACGTCGCGATTCAGGTGTCAGGAACATTCGGCTCCCGCCAGGAGGAGGCCCAGCGGCTGGGACGACTGCTGCGTCCCAAATTAGATGGCCGCCCAGCGCATTTTTATACCATTGTCACCCGCGATACCCGTGACCAGGAGTTCTCCGCCAACCGCCAGCTTTTCCTGACGGAGCAGGGCTACCGCTATACTATCGAGGACGCCGAGACAGCGGGACTCCTGGTTGAGCGGCCCCATCCGCGCCGCACCAATGGGCATAGCGCCGGAATTACTCCGAACAACCACACTGCGAAGCGTGGCAGACAGGCGAACGGCAAGACGAATAGCAGCGCCAGTTCCCGATCTTCCAGAGCTAACGGTACATCCAATGGCCACTCCAATGGCAAACAGAATGGCAATGACGTCGGTGTCGCCTATCCGAAAGCCAAAACTGGAGCAACCCCAAAAACTCGCGGAAATCATGCGGCAGTAACAAGCCCAACCACATCTGAGGGTTACGAATCGCGGCGAAAGCGTTGAACTGGCTCTGGGGTGATATACTATCGCCAAACACGCCTAAACGCACCCAAAGGAGTCAAGGCCAGTTCTTCCAATGGTTGTCGTACCGGGAGAACGCGCGCTCCACATGAATACAGGAGGCGATGACGATGGAGCATGTGCGAGTCTCGGAACTTCCAGCCACCGAACGCGCGACACTCATCGCTGCCTTCAACGGGTGGAATGACGCGGCGGACGCGGCGACCTGGGCGATCAAGTTCCTCGTCAACCAATGGGACGCCAACTCGTTTGCCGAAATCGACGGCGAGGAGTTCTTCGATTTTACCCAGACGCGCCCAACCATTCGCGTCAATCGTGGGACGTTGCGTCGCGTCTCATGGCCAGCAAACCGTTTTTACATTGCCCAGACAAAGATTCAGGCCGAGGCTGATTCGACCGAGACTAATCAGTCCACTCAACCTGCTGGGGATGTGATTCTGTTGCTCGGCGATGAGCCGCAGCTGCGCTGGCGCACGTTCGCGCGCGAGGTGCTGGATGTCGCGCGCCTGTGCCATGTCGAGGACATTATCATCCTGGGCGCGCTGGTTGCAGAGGTGCCGCATACCGCGCCAGTGCAGATTAGTGGCGCCGCCACCACTGAAGAGTATCTCAAACGCATGGAGCAATGTGGCGTCGAGCGCACCAAATATTCTGGCCCATCAGGAATTGTCGCGGTATTGCAGGATATGGCGCGAACTCAGGCGATACCGACCCTGAGCCTCTGGGGAGCCGCACCGCACTATGTCTCGGCCACGCCAAATCTTCCCGTCTCCGAAGCGTTGCTACGCAAACTCGATCTTTTCAAAGGATTCCAGCTTCAACTCAAGGAATTGTCACGTGCGGCACAGCGATTTACCCAGCGGGTCTCATCGCTGGTCGCGGAGGATCCCACAGCGTCGGCATATGTCCACGACCTCGAAGCGCGAGAGACCTCACCCGAGCAGCCCGACGAACCCGTGATCCCGTTCGATGCCTCAGGGATTCATAAAATCCCAAGGGATGGTGAGTTGCCAACCGGCGAGCAGGCAATTGAAGGCGCGGAACAATGGCTCCGCCGTATCCGTGATGAGTAGTCACTCGTCATAGTTCATGAGCATTCGGGGCGACAGGTGGGTAGCGCCTGACTGGCAATTCTCAGATCGATTTCATCGCACGATACCCCGTGTTGCCTCTGCCAATGCTCATTTTTGCGCCCATTCGCCACGATAGCGAGCAGTCGTCATGCGCCGCTGCCGGATAGTTGCTCTGGAGGAAGCATGGACAGCGAGAATCCACGACGCGATGAGCACATTCCGCATAGAGAGCGATACGAGAGCACGCCATCTGCCACTGCGGCGTCAGCGGCCCAGCGCGCATCGTACCCGGACGAGACGGCCTTCGCCTATGAGTCGGCCGCGCTCGCTGCGAGCGCCAGTTCAGCATCGGATGCCTATCACACGCGGACGGTAGCTTATCCAGCAGTGAATGAGCCGCCAGATGCGGATGCGCCCTCGAACCCGCTGGATGACCAGCCAGTCGTGGTGCCTGTGCTGAGCGCCCAGCCAATCACGCAGCCATTTCTGCGCAGTGACGAGCGCGACATCTCTGAATCCGACTTCGATGACTCCGAGTACCGCTGGCCAGATGACGACGAAAGTACTCCAGACGATGATGAGGCCGACGATGGGTTCGACGTTGATCCAAAGCTCATCAATATACCAGATAGCCTCTCAGGCCAGCCATTTACACGTGACGATGCGTTCGCGTTGCGAGAGCGTAACCGCGATGGGTGGAAGCAGTTTCGCAAGACCGCGCTGGTGCTGCTCTCATTGGCGCTGACGCTGGCGGTAGCTGCGTTCGGCGCGGCCGTGGCAGCCTCGTATCTGCACCGCGCCACGGCTCATCTGACCATTCCCGCCCCGGCCCCAACTGTCGGCAGCTACAGCAATGGAGTGGTGGTCCAGCCTGGATCAGAGGGTATCGCGCCGACG
>JAICKD010000001.1 GCA_025928125.1 Ktedonobacterales bacterium | reverse complement strand
GGCTCGCCGCCACCCCGACGCCCGCAACCTGGCGAAACAATCGCAGCCGTCCCCTGCTCGAACAGTATAAGCAGCCGAATGGAGGCGAACTCGCGTTGCATCTTACCCCTGAGCGTGCAGGAGCGTTCGCCGTCACGTTTGGCGACGAGAGCCGGACATATGCGGTAAGGGTGCGCGCGCATCGTGGCCCGGATATCACCCTGGAGATTGACGGCCACGTGTTGCGAGTGACGGCGATGGAGGCGCAGCCGGAGGAGTGGTGGGCGCACGTCGCGGGCGAGACGCTCTGCCTGACACGCCGCCCGCCGCTGCCGCTCCCAGGAGTCGCGCGGGCGAGCAACGACGCGCTGACCGCGCCGATGCCGGGGCAGGTGGTCGGCATGCTGGTGCGCGAGGGGCAGACCGTCGCGGCGGGCGATCCGCTGATGATTCTGGAGGCGATGAAGATGGAGCACACCATCCGCGCGCCCCACGATGGCGTCGTCTCCGCGATCCACTATCAGCCAGGCGATCAGGTACGCGCGGCGGCGGTCCTGCTCGATGTACGCGCCGGAACGCCGTCACCGACATAAGCATGCTGATGGCAGGCGAGGGTTTCCATGGCTGCCCTGCGCCACACTCGATGGGCGACTCTGGTTCCCCTCTCCCTGAAAGGGGGAGGGGTTAGGGGAGGGGGCCGCCATACGCATTCTGGCTGAGCCCGTTCAGCGGTTGCGCGCAATCTGGCTGGTTTTGTCTCGCCTCGCCGTCACTTTCTTCTAACCACAACCGTAGAACGGGTATAGAACACATCTGCTGGGTATCTCTGTGTGTCAGGATGAACGGAGGTCGCCGCCATGGATGCTGAAGTGAATCTCGCCCAACTGTTTCGCAATCGCTCCGCGACCTATGGCAATCGGATCCGCTGGCGCGAGCAGCGTAACGGCGTCTGGCGCAAAGCCACGTGGACCGAGAACCAGGCCATTGTCAATCGCCTGATCGTCGGGCTGGAGGCGCTTGGCGCGCGGCCTGGCGACGTGATCGGCATCCTCAGCAATACGCGCTGGGAGTGGATGGCGGCGGATTGGGCGATTCTGGGGCTAGGCGCGGTGACAGTGACAGTCTATCCATCGAACACGCCCGCCACTGTCGCCTACATCCTCGGCAATGCCCGCGCGCGCTTCGTCTTCGCCGAGAATCGGGAGCAGTTCGAGAAGCTCGCCAGCATCCGCGACCAGATACCCAACGTCGAGAAGGTCATCCTCTTCGAGGACGCAGAGACGCTCGCCGACGACCCGTGGGTGATCGCGTTCGATGCATTCCAGACGCTGAGCAGTCGCACCGCCGCCGAGGCCGACGCCTTTGCCGCCGGGCGCGCCGCCACCATTGCGTCCGACGACCTGGCGACGCTGGTCTACACCTCCGGCACGACCGGTCAGCCCAAGGGCGTCGAGCTGCTGCATAGTACCCTGCTGGCGCAGATAAGCGGCGTCCGCACGATGATGGAGACGATTCGCCCAGGCGACGTGGATGTGCTCTTCCTGCCGCTGGCGCACGTCTTTGGCCGCGAGGAGCATCTCGCCGGCCATGATCGCGGCCTGGAAACGGTGGTGGTCTCTTCGTTCGACCATCTGGCGGAGGCGCTACGGGAGAACAGTCCCGATCTGCTCTTCAGCGTGCCGCGCGTCTATGAGAAGGCCTATGCCGCCATTCAGGCGAAGGCCGCCGCTGGCTCGCACACCCAGCAGCGCATCTTCCACTGGGCGACGCGCGTCGGCATCGAGGCGGTGACCCAGCAGGCGGCGGGCAGGCCACTCCCGGCGGGGCTGCGCATGCGCTATCGGCTGGCGGACCGGCTGGTCTTCAAGAAGGTGCGGGCGGCGCTCGGCGGCAAGATCAAGTTCTCGATCACCGCGGCTGCCCCGCTCGATAAATCGATCCTGGAGTTCTTCAACGCGGCGGGCGTGCTGCTGCTGGAGGGCTGGGGGATGACCGAGACGAGCGGCGGCTTCACGCTCAACACCGTCAAAGACTACCGCTTCGGTAGCATCGGCCGTCCCTACGCGGGCCACGAATTGCGTATCGCCGAGGATGGCGAGATTCTGGTGAAAGGGCCATGCGTCACCCCAGGCTACCACGATAATCCTCAGGCGACGGCGGAGACGATTGACGCCGATGGCTGGTTGCATACCGGCGATGTTGGCGAGATCGACGCCGATGGCTACGTCTATATCCGCGACCGCAAGAAAGACCTGATTATCACGGCGTCGGGCAAGAACATCGCGCCGCAGGCGGTCGAGAACGCGCTCAAGGCGGCGCCGTGCGTCTCGCAGGTGGCCGTCTATGGCGACCGCAAGCCGTACTTGGTGGCGCTGGTCACGCTCGACCCGGTCGCGGTGAAGGCGTGGGCCAACGAGCAGGCCATCGCCAGCGACGATATCACCGCCGTCTATAACGATCCGCGCTTCCGGGCGTATCTGGACGCCGGGCTTCAGCGCGCCAACCAGCAGCTTGCCAGCTACGAGACGGTGAAGTACTACGAGATCTTGCCCGAAGACTTCACCGTCGAGAATGACCTGCTGACGCCGACGCTCAAGATTCGGCGGCGACAGATTCACGCGCGCTACCACGACCTCTACGAGAGCCTCTATCAGCCCTCGAAGGCCGAAGCGGCGTATTGATGTCTTGCGGCCCCAATAGGTGGAAGTAGGGCATGAATGCCCAGCGGGGCTGCTTCTGGCAGCCCATTGCGGCGAAGGGAGTTATGAAGGACGCCGGTCGCTGGCGTGCTCGTGCTCCCACTCACGCGCCACGGGCGGTGACACGCTGCCACGCCATCTTCAGCGCCGTGCCGTAGAGGCCTGGCCGATTGGCGAAGAGCGTGCGAATCAAGCCGAAGAAGCTGCTGTCCATGCTGACAATCGGCGTCTCGAAGAGCGCGCGTTTCAAGACGCGATTGCCCTCCTCGGTGTCGAAGATGCCATAGAAGGCGCT
This sequence comes from Ktedonobacterales bacterium, assembly GCA_025928125.1. Classification (GTDB taxonomy): domain Bacteria; phylum Chloroflexota; class Ktedonobacteria; order Ktedonobacterales; family JADMIN01; genus DAHUXT01. The sequence continues at coordinate 23,397 of JAICKD010000001.1, read as the reverse complement.
CAGGTCGGCGTTCGAGCTGGCGCGGTCCATCAGCTTGCGAATCCAGTCTTCGATTTGGAGGTAGTGGCCCAGCCGCCCCGCATGGGGCAGGTCTTTCAAATAGGTACGGATGGCACCCTTCGTCCCGCCGCCGATCTCGTTAGCTACCGCGTGCGCCGCCAGCCGCCCTGAGAGCAGCGCCGGATAGATGCCGCCGCCCGTCGCCGCGCCACAGAGGCCCGCCGCGTCGCCCAGCAGGAGCGCCCGTGCCTGCGCGTCATCGCGATAGACGCGCTTGAGCCGCCCACCGATGGGAATTACACCGCCCTTACGCTGCGCCAGCCTCATCTGGCTCAGATCGGTGACATGCGCAAAGAGTGACTGCGCCAGCTGCAATGTCTCGCCCGGCTTGAACGCGCGCGAGTGGCCTGCCACGCCCAGCGCGGCCATCTCGCCGTGCGGCGCCAGCCAGACACAGTACCCTGGCGCCAGCTCGTGATCCATCACCAGATAGAACGTCTCACGACTGAGCGAGACCCCCTCCACCAGCCACTCGGCCCCCGCGAGAAAGCGCGTGTTCTGGTCGAGTCCGGTGCGCCGCGCCACCTGCGAGTGCGCCCCATCCGCGCCGATCACGATCCGCGCGTATTCGCTCTGGACGGCCGCCGCGCCGTCTACAGTCGTCGTATAGCTGACGCGCATCCGCCCATCGGCCTCGCGGGCCGCGTCGGCGAAGATCGCGCCGCAACGGACAGTCGCGCCGTGGTCGCGCGCGGCATCGGCCATCCACTGGAGCATGCCGGTGACATCCGCCATGTAGAAGCGCCAGACCTCCGAGCCAACGGAGATCGAGGGATGCTCCGGCGCGCGAATCTCCATGCGCCGCACTGAGTTCATCAGGTAGCGCTGCGGCACGTCGAGCAGATCAAGCACATCGCTAAACAGCACACCCGTCGTCCTCACCACGCCGCCCACCACCGGATCGCGCTCCAGCACCAGTACCCGCAGCCCGCGCGCCGCCGCGCCACTGGCGAAGGCCAGCCCGCCGAAGCTGGCTCCGACGACGACGGCGTCCCAGGTGGCGTTCTCCGAGTGTGGCAATGCGGGCATGATGCGGGTCCTTTCACAGTTCACGGCCTCGGCCTTGAAAGGCCGGAGTAACGCGGGTAGAGGGCGTAAACGCCGTACCAGAGCGACCCTGGCTCGCCCATATGGGCGAGGCGGCCATTCATGGCCAAATACCTTGCTCCGGCCATTTATGGCCGAGAGAGCGACGGCACAGCACTCCCTATTGTTGCCCATGCCGCCGCTTCTTGGCAAGGAAGCGCGCGTCTGCCCTTGACAGGCGCGGTCTATTTCGATACACTCCTAATTAGATGTGCATCAACGTTGCTGATTATAGAAGTACATCGAGGAGGAGCAATCAATGGACACGCACGGACAAGATAAGCTGGATACAGAAATAGATACACCGGACGCCGCGCCATCGGACGACTTGCGGACTCTGCTCGTCTACCTCAAGACACTGGCGGACCAGACGCGGCTGCGCATTCTGGGGCTGCTGGCGGCGGAGCGGCGCAGTGTCGAGGAGCTGGCCGCCTTGCTCGATCTCAAGCCATCCACCGTCTCATGGCATCTGGCGCGGCTGAAAGAGATTGGCCTCGTCGAGATGCGCGCGCAGGGCAATACCCACATCTACCGCATGAACGGCAAGGGGCTGGGGCGGATCAATAAGCTGCTGGCGACGCCCGAGCGCGTGGTGATGCTTGGCGATGTCGAGGCGGACGCCTGGGAGCGCAAGGTGCTGCGCGACTTCCTCGAAGAGGGGCGGCTGAAAGAGATCCCGGTCTACCGCAAGAAGCGGCAGATCATTCTGCGCTGGCTGGTGACACAGTTCGAGGTGGGACGTGTCTACCCCGAAAAAGAGGTCAACGAGATCATCCAGCGCCACCATCCCGATAGCGCGACGCTCCGCCGCGAGCTGATCGGCGAGAAGCTGATGGTCCGCGAGCATGGGATGTACTGGCGCATCACGCCCACCGAGGAGGAGGAGAAGCCATGAACGAGTTTTCCGTGTCCTGGCCACATATTGGGCATTTTTACAGAGCACGTTGACCCTGACGTATCTGCGGTCTACCCCGTTCCATCTCAAGTCTTTACAAGGCGCCATTGACAAACTGTTCTACCTGCTCTATAACAGTTAGTGGTTAGCGCCACAATCGCTGGCAGTTGAAGCAGTGGTTTATGATAGCTCTGACACGGTCGGGATTCGTAGGCATCGCCTGGATTTTGAGAGGGGAAACCATGGGCGCGTCGCATATCGATACCGGAATACTCCTCGCGGTCATCCCGCTGGTCATCATCGATCTGGCGATGGTCGTCTACTGCATCGTGGACCTCTTCAAGCCGGACCGGAAGGTCAGAGGCAACAACAAGCTAGTCTGGCTGCTCGTGATCCTGCTCGTCAGCACGCTCGGCTGGCTGGTCTATCTGCTGGCTGGACGCGAGGAATAGGGGTGACTGCCATGGCGAGCGCGATCTCTTGCGACGGTCTCACCAAGCGCTACGGCGACGTGTTGGCGCTCGATCACCTCTCGCTCGACGTGCCAGCGGGCGTGATCTTTGGCTTTCTTGGCCCCAACGGCGCGGGCAAGACTACCGCGCTACGCCTCTTCACCGGGCTGGCGTTCCCCGATAGTGGCAGCGCGACCATCGCGGGTGTGAATGTCGCCTCAGGCGATGTGAGCCTGCATCGGCGCTACAGCTTCCTCGACCAGTCGCCGCAATACTACGGCTGGATGCGCGGGCGGGAGCTACTTGAGTTCGTCGGCGCGCTGTTTGGCCTGCGCGGCGCTACGCTACGGAGCCGGGTGGATGAAGTGCTGGCCCTGACTGGGCTGACCGAGGGCGCCAAACGGCGTATCGGCGGCTACTCCGGCGGCATGCGGCAGCGGCTCGGCCTGGCGCAGGCGCTCATCAACCAGCCGGAGGTGCTCTTTCTCGATGAGCCTGTCAGCTCGCTCGATCCAGAGGGGCGGCACGATATCCTGGATGTGATCGCCGGGCTGCGTGGCACATCGACGGTCTTCATGTCGTCGCACGTGCTGGCCGATATCGAGCGGGTCTGCGACGCCGTCGCCATCATCAACAAAGGCAGGCTGATTGTCTCCTCGACGGTGACGGAGCTTCAGGACCGCTACGCCCAGCCGATCTTCACGTTCGAGCCGGAGCCGGGTCAGGACGAGCGGGTTCAGCGGCTGATCGCGGCGCTGCGCGAGGCGACGTGGGCAGGCGAGGTGGTCCAGGAGCACGGCGTCGTCCGCGTGCTGGCGCGCGATACCGCGCAGGCGAGCAGCGAGATATTGGGGCTGCTGGCGGCGCATCACGTCGCGGTGCAGCGATTCGAGCGCGGGCGGCCTAGCCTCGAAGATATCTTCCTGCGGCTGGTTGGCTCGGAGCATACAGAGAAAGCGACGGCGGAGTGATGGAAGGGTTCAACGTCTTTCTCCGCAAAGAGTGGCGCGAGGCGGTGCGCAGCAATCGGCTGCTGGTGGTCGCCGCAGTTTTTCTCGTGCTGGGCATCATCTCGCCGCTGACGGCCAAGTACACGCCGGAGTTGCTGAAAGCCATCGGCACAGGCCAGCCGGGCGTTGTCATCACCTTCCCGACGCCAACGGTGAACGATGCGATTGCGCAGTTCATCAAGAATGTAGCGGGGACGGGCATCTTCATCGCTATTCTGCTGCCTATGGGGATGGTTGCGCGCGAGAAGGAGCGCGGCACAGCGGCGTTCGTGCTGACCAAGCCGCTCTCGCGGGCGGCGTTTCTCGGAGCCAAGCTGGTTGCGCTCGTGGCGCTACTGGGTATCGGCGTCGTGCTGGCGGCGGCGATCACCTTCATCTACACCGCCATCCTCTTCGAGCCGATGGCCGTCGGCGGATTCATCGCCTGTAGCGCGCTGGTGCTGCTCTCGCTGATCGTCTACGGGCTGCTGACGTTCCTCGGCAGCACGCTGGTGCGCTCGCAGCTTGCGGCTGTCGGCATCGGGCTGGCGGCGTGGGTGCTGATCTCGATTATCGGCATCAGCCCGCGTGCGGCGCAGTTTACTCCGGCAGGGCTGATGGACCCGGCCAGCGCGCTCGCCCGAGGCGTCGCGCCCGACCACCTGTGGCTCTCGGTCGTCGCGAACGTCGCGCTGTGCGTCGTCCTGGCAGGCATCGCGTGGCTGGCGTTCCGTCGCCAGGAGCTGACTAGCGCCACGGAGTAGAACAGCCCACTATCAGGCGTGTTCGCGGAGTAGTGTCTCGATAGCGGCGATGGCCTGGGCGTTGTCTCGGAAAAGCACGCTGTGAATACCCAGCGCGCGGGCGCCTTCGATGCAACGCTCGGCGTCGTCGAGGAAGATCATCTCGGTTGGCCGCACGCCCATCCGCTCGCACGTCAGCGTATAGATGCGCGGGTCGGGCTTGGCGATGCCGACCTCGTGCGAGTAGATGATGGGGTCGGCCAGCGCGCTGAAGTGGTAGAGAGCCTCCTCGCGCTCGCGGGCGCCGACGAAGCTATTGCTGATGATGCCCGTCTGGTAGCGCGGGCGCAGTCCGCGAAAGTAGTTGGCCAGTTCGACATTCAGCGTGCCGACGTACTCTTTCCACATCCCCGCCATGTAGGCGACCACCTGCTCCTGGGTCAGCCCCACGATCTCGCACAGCCCGCGCTCGACATCGGCTTCGGTACACTCCCCGAGCGAGCCCGCCCGCCAGAGATGCTCCATCCGCGCCATGCGCTCGTCTAACTCACCCGGCTGCAGGCCGAACTGCTCCTCCCAGCGAACGTTGAACTCACGCATCTGCGGGTCAGGGGTCACTTCCAGCACGCCGCCGATATCGAAGACCACCGCGCGAATCGCCATCGTTGCCTACCCTTACACTTTAAGGGACGTTGAGACGCGCATTGTACACCATGCCGCCAAAGCGCGGTTGAAGATGCCATGCAATGCTATACTGAGCAGGTGCCGCGCCGCTTTGCGCGGTGAGAAGGAGATCATGATGCAACAGGTTACCCCAGAAGAGGCCATGGCCCATCTGGCCGAGCTCATAGATGCCGCTATGCGCGGAGAGCGCGTGGTGATTGCCCGCGACGATCAACACGCTGTGCAACTCATCCCGGTAACGCCAACCAGCCAGGGCCGACGTGCCGGTAGCGCGAAGGGTCTCATCGTCATGCGGGAAGACTTCGATACGCCGCTCGATGATTTCACTGAGTATATGCAATGAGACTGCTTCTCGATACACATACATTTTTATGGTTTCTCTCCGACGATGCACAGCTAAGTGATCCGGCCCGGAAACTCATCGAGGATAGCGCGAACGAGATCCTTCTCAGTATGGCTAGTCTTTGGGAAATGGCGATCAAAATCAGCCTGGGAAAGCTGACGATAGGCGACCGTTCGATACCTTCATCCCTGAACAGTTAGCGCTTAACTCTATTGGGTTACTGAGTATTACGCTTGCTCACACGGCCGCCGTCTCCACCCTTTCGTTTCATCATCGCGATCCGTTTGATCGGTTGCTGATTGCGCAGTCGCTCGTGGATGCTGTTCCCATCGTGAGCAGGGATGGTGTCCTTGACGCATATGGTGTTGTTCGTATGTGGTAAGACACAAGACGCTTCACATGCAGATGGTCCGTAAACTGGCACGATTCTCACAGGCCATGGGAAAGCGGTATTGCCAGATTTGACTGGGTCGCATAGACGCATATAGTATTCGTGACGCTTTCTTGACGGATTATGGATAGTTCAACATCTCGACTGGAGATGACCTATGGAAGAGACCGTTGATGAACTCTTTCCCACTACGCCCCCTGCTGTCCGGGCCATCCTTGGCGAGCTTCGGCGGGTGGTATGCGATACCCTTCCCGATGCGACCGAGATCCTCTACCACGGCGCGTTGGGGTATGGCGCTACCGCCTCGGGATTCGACCGCATTCTCTATGTGATGCCACAGAACGGCTATGCGAACCTGGGATTTTTCTATGGTATCGATGTGCCTGACCCCAGCGGTCTGCTGGAAGGCACAGGCAAACGGATGCGCCATATCAAGATCAGATCCATCCTCGCGGCACAGAATCCCGCGATTGTTCCCCTAGTCTGGGCAGCCTGGAAGCGTGGCGGAGCTGCCGTTCTCAACAGTCACGAGGCGCGCAAGAATCGTCCCGCGGCGCTTCCCGAACGCTAGACAATCCGTTGCGTGCTCATGAACACCGCCATATACAGACTGCGACGTACTCTCCACAGGGCCAAACACGCTGATAGCAAGCGTTTGAAAAGCTGGCCATTCTAGCGCCATGCCAATCGAGCGAGAAGGAGCCGTCTTAAACGCCTTCTGACGCCGTCTTGAGGCGGAACCAGCAACCAGAGGCGACGAACGCCAGCACAAGCCCGGTCACCACTGAGAATGCTGCTGGCGCGATTCCATAGAAGAGAACCACGAAGATCGTTGCGCCAACCATTTCAATGATCAGCCCGATGGCAGCAAGCGGTGTCAGGATGGGCAGGATGCCAAGGCGCATGGGCAAGATCAGGCCGAATGCGCCGAGTACCTCAGAAATGCCGATGAAGTCCACAATCCACTGTGGCAGTGGGGAAAGCAGCGTTGCCATGAGCGCCGCTCCCGGCAGCAAGTCTGGCGGAACCAGCTTGATGGCGCCGCCGTACAGAAAGAAGAGGGCAAGGAATCCCTGAACGACCCGGAGGACCTTGGTGGTGGTCGGGTTGCTCCACAACGCAGAGTTGGCCTTCCCACTCATCTGTTGATCGCGCAATTCCAGTTTCATAGTTCCGATCCTTTTCTTGAGACGCCAGGAGAGATCTGGCTTCTGTTGTCTGATGGTCATGAGGGAATCACGTTTGCCGTTTGTCAGGTTCACAGCCTGGCCACGGGGATAGGATCGATGGCATCCATTGCACATCCGTCTCATGGCTCTGTGAGCGCATTTCCCTCCTCATTCTTCCGACACATCTCAAGGCGAGATTGTGACCGACGAGCAGCGTCAATGGCGCCAGCAGCGTCTTGCCGAGTTCCACAAGATGCACATTGTGCGTGCGACGCCTTGTCTGTCACAGGAGATAGGTTTGATGTGTCAGTTATGTGACAACACCTCATAAGAAGAGGAGAACTCATGGAGAAAATGGAGAAACACGAATGGCTAGCGCAAGCATTTGAGGTCGAGCGTCCCCGCCTGCGCGCGGTGGCCTACCGATTGCTCGGCTCACTCTCGGAGGCAGAGGACGCGATCCAGGAAGCCTGGCTCCATCTCAGCCGCTCTGACACCAGTTCTGTCCGGGATATGGGCCGATGGCTGACCACGGTGGTGGCGCGCATCAGCCTGAACATGCTGCGTGCGCGCAAACTGCGGCGCGAGGAGTCTCTGGAGGACGCCGAGCGTGAGCCAGGCTTCCTGGAGCCAGAGTCTGGCGTGACGGATCCGGAGCGAGAGACGCTGATGGCCGACTCGGTTGGCCTTGCGTTGCTGGTGGTCCTTGAGGAACTTTCTCCCGCCGAGCGCCTCGCCTTCGTGCTGCACGATATCTTTGCTGTTCCTTACGACGAGATTGCTCCGCTCGTGGAGCGCTCCGAGACCGCGACCAGGCAGCTCGCGAGCCGCGCACGCCACCGGGTGCGCGGAGGAGCAAAGGACGCTGACGCTGATCTGGCCGCAAGCCGAGAAATGGTTGACGCCTTCCTGGCTGCCTCGCGGTCTGGCAACTTCGATGCGCTGCTCGCACTGCTCGATCCAGACGTTGTGTACCGGGCCGACTGGGCGTCGGGCAAGTCACAGGTCGTTCGTGGAGCGACGGCTGTGGTCAAGCAGGCAAGAGCCTTCTTGCGGCTGGCTCGGTTCGCGCAACCAGTTCTCGTGAACGGCGCGACTGGAGTTGTCGTGGCCCCCTATGGACGGCTACGCTATGTTGCTCAGTTCACGATCAGAGGTGGCAAAATTGCCCAGATCCACGTGATGGCCGATCCTGCCGTTTTTCGCCAGGTGTCTCTTGCGATACTTAGCGACTGAGATAGCGTCTAAGGCTTACTGTCCGGCCTCAGAAGGAAGTCCATATCGAAAGAATGAGCCGGATCCTGCGGCGACTTCTTAAACACATACTTAAGACCTGTCCGCATCATCCCGTGACCGCCGCTGTCCACATCTTCACCACGTTGCTGGCGTCTGTCGCTCTCGTGCCATCCCCGCGACCATGCTACCTTTTGACGAGATAGCGTGTGTCTGGCCAGGTGGAGAGGCAGGGAAGAAGCGATGGGCGGCAAACGAAAAGCGCGCGGGCAGCGTGGCGCGCACGAGACGATAGAGGCGATGGTGAGCTTCGCGCCGGGAACGCCACCCGCGCCGACCGCGCTGGATAGCCTCAGTCGGCAGCCGCGCCAGTGGGCCTATCCCGTCGGCTTCAACCTCACCCAGCGGCCACGCGCCACCGAGACGACCACCTTCGAGCAGCTGCGCAACCTCGCCGCGCTCTACGACGGCATCCAGATCTGCGAGCGCGTCTACTTCGACCTGATTGGGCGGCTGGAGCTACGGGTCTTGCCGCGCGCCGCGCTGCTGGCCGATGGGGAGGATGCCACCGCGCCACGCTGGCGCGAGCCTGCCCGGCGTATCGAGGCGCTGCTCGAATCGCCCGACCGCATTCAGGATTTGCGCTCGTGGCTGGTCGCCTTCGTGCGCGACCTGCTGGAGATCGACGCCGTCGCCGTCTACACCCGCCTCACCCGCTCCGGTCAGCTCTATGCGTTAGAGTTGGTCGCTGGTGAGACGATCAAACCGCTGGTGGATGAGGCCGGACGCACACCCCAGGCGCCCGCGCCCGCCTATCAGCAGGTGCTCTATGGCATCGTCGCGGGCGACTATACCCACGACGAGATGGACTACCTGCGCGAGACTGCCCGCACTGAGAGCGTCTATGGCATCTCGCGCGTCGAGCGGATTCTCCTGCGGGTCAATCAGGCCCTGCGCAAGCAGAACTTCGACCTAACCCGCTTCACTGATGGCGCGACGCCGCTGGGGCTGATTCAGCCGCCCGCCAGCCTCACCTGGACGCCCGACCAACTAGAGACATTCGAGCGCGCCTTCAATGGATTGCTGGCGGGCAACGACGCCTGGCGCGTGCGTGCGAAGGCGCTGCCACCGGGAAGCAACTGGCTCGCGCTCGCGGGCGACGATCCGCTGGTCGAGTTCGACCGCTTCCTGCTCAACGTCACCGTCGCCGCCTTCGGTCTGACGATGGACGAGTTGGGCTTCACCGATACCAGCAACCGCAGCGTCGGCGAGTCGCAGCAAAACGTCGTCTATCGCCGCGCCGTCGCGCCAGTTGTCGCGCTAGCCTCCACCTTCCTCACACGCAAAGTGCGCCAGTGGCTCGATCCGCGCTTCACCATCAGCTTCGGCGGCATCGAAGAGCCAGAGGATTTCGCCGCCCGCGCCGAGGCCTTCGCCCGGCTGATTCCGCTCGGCGTCGTCTCGCCCGCCCAGGCGGCGCGGCTGCTCCACCTGCCCGAGCCGGAGCGCCCGCGATAACTGAACGATGCTCTTGATACCCATGTTGCGCGCCGAGCTATCAGGCGCTGGCGGATGCGATCAAAGCGAAAGGCGACAGTGGCAATTACCCACCGCCGCCCTAGTCCCGCATCTCATGCGCATGCAGCCAAACCAAACCAACCGTCACAGCCACCACGCTCACGCCACCGACCCCATCGCCTGTGACTCACACGTCAGGACGGGAACGAGCGCCTGCTCGTCGGCCTGTTCGGCCAGCGCCTCGAACATCGCCTCGACCAGCGTATAGACTTGGTCCAGCCGGAAAGGCTTGCGCACCAGCGCATCCACCACCGCCGGATATTCCTGGCCAGGCAGCAGCCCCGCCGACATCAGCGCCAGCCCGTGCCGCTGCTTCAGCCCGCCCCGTGTTTCGAGGGCGCGGCAGACATCCCAGCCGTTCATCTCCGGCATCATCAGATCCATCAGCACGACGCATGGCTCCTGCGCCGCCTCCAGCGTCTCGACGACGCCCCGGCCATCGCGGAACTGCGTCACCACATAGCCCTCTGCCTCCAGCGCATAGCGCAGCAATTCGCGGATGGCGCGGTCATCATCCACAACCAGTACCTGTGACATGCCTCTCTTCCCCTTTCTGCCAGGGATGCTCGGTGACATCCCGGCGCGGTGTTCTCTCATCTGCATCGCTCAACCAACCACTCGCCTGTAACTAGAACCAATGTTCTATAGTGTAATACGAGCAAGAGCTTCTGACAATCACGCAATCGGTGAAAATTACCCAAGATCGCCTTCCAATGTCTATTTGCTGGCGATCAATGGCAGCCTGTGCCAACCGATGACGAGTTTTGGCGAGTGTTGGGGGACTTTGTTCCCTGAGGAGACGTTTCATTCCGTCCGATTCTTTAGACGAGCCAGCGGCTCGGAAGGATGCGGTCGCCGTATAGCCATATTGGGTGAATGCGCCAAAATTGCTCGCGCTGACCTCATTCCCTGACCCCCTCTCCACAGGAGAGAGGGAACCGAAGTAGGTTTCTCGAAGCGCCTCTTGCATCTCACACTGCGAAGCTTCACAATGCGCTGTAAGAGATGTTCGCGAAGATGGAGGTTTCTGCCGATGTCCACCGCCGATGCTGGCTCGCCGCTCTACACACGCCCTGCCGAACTGCTGCAACACCTGATTCGCTACGATACGACCAATCCGCCTGGCAACGAGGCCGCCTGCATTGCCTATATCCTATTTCATCTGGCCGAGGCCGGTATACCCGCGACCATCCTGGCGCGCGATCCCGCCCGTCCGAATCTGGTCGCTCGTCTGGCTGGCCGGGGCAATGCGCCGCCGCTGCTACTCTATGGCCATGTGGATGTCGTCACGACGGCGGGGCAAAGCTGGAGCCATCCGCCGTTCTCCGGCGATCTGGCCGATGGCGCGATCTGGGGGCGTGGCGCGCTCGACATGAAGGGCGGCGTCGCCATGATGCTCGCCGCGTTCCTGCGCGCCGCCGCGGAAGGCGCCGACCTGCCGGGCGACGTGATCTTCGCCGCGCTGGCCGACGAGGAGAACTGGGGCGACTATGGCGCGCGCTATCTCGTCGACGAGCACGCCGACCTGTTTCGCGGGGTGCGCTATGCCATCGGCGAGATTGGCGGCTTCACGATCTACATCGGCGCGCAGCGATTCTATCCGATTATGGTCGCCGAAAAGCAGGGGGTGGCCATCACGGCGACGGTGCGCGGTCCCGGCGGCCATGGCTCGCTGCCGATGCATGGCGGCGCGATGGCAAAGCTCGGACAACTGCTCCAGCGACTCGACCAGCACCGGCTGCCGCCGCACATCACCCCGGTCACGCGCATGATGATCGAGGGGATGGCGAATGCGTTGCCACCGGAACTGGCGGATCACATGCGCCCGCTGCTCGACCCGGAGCGGACCGACGCGACGCTCGACGCGCTCGGCGCGCAGGGTACGCTCTTCGATCCGCTGCTGCACAATACCGTCAACGCGACCGTCGTGCGCGGTGGCGACAAAGAGAACGTCATCCCCAGCGAGATCACGCTGGCGCTGGATGGGCGGCTGCTGCCGGGATTCACCCCGGAGGAGATGTTGGCGGAGCTGCGTCAGCTGGCGGGCGACCTGGCCGAGTTCTCCGCCGGGCGCAGCGACCTGACGCCAACCGCCGAGCCTGATATGGGCCTCTTCGAGACGCTGGCGGGGATTCTCCGCGAGGCCGACCCCGAGGGGACGCCGATTCCGCTGCTGCTCGCGGGCGTCACCGACGGACGCCACCTCGCGCGGCTGGGCATCCAGACGTATGGCTACCTGCCGATGCGCCTGCCCGCCGATTTCCCCGTCATCCAGCTTATCCACGCCGCCGACGAGCGCATCCCCGTAGAGGCGGTGAACTTTGGCGCGGAGGCCATCTATCAGGCGCTGCGCCGCTTCGGGTAGCGCATCGGGATACTAACTCCCCTCTCCTCGTAGGAGAGGGGCCGGGGGTGAGGTCTCACGCGGTGGGCTGGGCGAGATCGTGCGTGGGCGCCTCGACTTTGGCGGGAGCGCTCAGCGGCACGGTGAGTATGACGGTCGTGCCAAGCTCGGGGTCGCTCTCGATCTCCAGATGGGCCTTGATCAGCCCGGCGCGCTCGCGCATGCCACGCAGACCGAGACCGCTACGCGATTCGGCGTCGCCTTTCGCCTGGGGCGAACGCACCCGGCTCAGCGTCTCCGCGACCGAGAAGCCCTGGCCGTTATCCGCAACTGTCAGTGTGAGCCAGTCTTCATCGTATTTCAGCGTGATTTTGGCGCTGGTGGCGTTGGCGTGGCGGCGCGCGTTGGAGAGCGCTTCCTGAGCGATGCGATAGATTGTCACCTCGAATTCGCGCGTGCCGGGTCGGCTGCTTTCGCCCTCCTGCTCGAATTCGCATTCCAGCCCGCGCTGCGTTGTGCTGGTCGCCAGCGAGGCCAGCGCGGCGGCAAGCCCTAGGTCGTCCAATACAGAGGGGCGCAGGTCCTGGCAGGCGCGGCGGATGCTATCCAGGCTGCGCTTGGCGAGATCGCCTAGTTCCGCGATGAAGCGAGTATCGTGCTCCGCCACAAACTGATCGGGACGCCGCGAGGAGAGCGCGTCTAGCCCGCGCGAGAGCGCCACCAGCGTCTGCGCCGTATCGTCATGCAGCTCGCGCGAGAGACGGCGACGTTCCTCCTCCTGGGCAGTGGTCACCAGGGCGGCGTAGTCTTCGAGGGCTGCCTCACGCTCGCGGGCCACGCCGAGCTTGAGGACCGTCTGCTGCAATTCCTCGGTGCGCTGTTCCAGGCGGACGCTCAGGAGCGCCAGGTAGTAGATGGCCGAGAGCGGCACCAGAAAGAGCAGCCACGAGACCTCCGCCTCGAAGTCATCAAGGATCTCGGCCAGAGGGAGCAGCGGGCCGATGACCAGCATCATCAGCTGGAAGCGGATCGCGGGGGCGGCAAGGAAGGCTTTCCAGGAGACGGGCATGGGCAGGTTGCTGAGGCGCTGCTCCAGCAGACGGAAGCCCACCGCCCCGGCAAACATCACCCCCGACGCCAGCACCGCGCCGACGATATGGCCGTGTAGCTGCGAGCTGACGGAGGCGCCAAATGGCGCGGCGCTCGCCACGTAGACAAGTCCCGCGCAGAGCGTTGTGATGCCAGCCGCCGCGGACTGGCGCAGGATGAGTGGCAGGTTTTGCCGGTTGCGTATGACATCGGGCGCTCCGGCGATCAGCGGGACGACGAGCGCCAGCACAATCGCGCCGGTCGTGCCAGCCAGGACGACTGTCGCCAGATAGAGCGTATAGAGCGGGTCAGGCAGCAGTTGGCTCGTGCGGGCATCCAGGCCAAATCGCTGGCGGGTCACCCGCACGAAAAACGCGGTGCCGAGGGTCAGCACCGTCAGTATCAGCATCGCCTGGGGTGGTGAATTTGGCTGAGCCGAGACCGGTCCCCAAAACGCCCAGGCGATGGTTATCCCGATCAGAACAAACAGTAGTCCCATGTTGTGTACAAAGTAGTCGGTAAGAGACGACACCAGCGCAAGGAATTTCCCTGAGGCGCCGACCCGATGACGCTCTGCTCGCATACCGCTGCTCCCTACATCCGCAGCTCATACTCAGGCCATCAGGTGGCGTTAGGTAGAGATGCGGATGAGAGCAACGTACCCCATTTGGAGCAGAACGCGCAAGCGCGACCCCAAGAAGTGATTACTCTTCACCCTCGGTCGGGGTAGCCTCAGCTAGCGTCACAGCGCCGGTCAGATCGGGATGCTCAGTGTCGTCCAGCGCGATCCATCCCCGGCGCAGCGCCAGCAACACCGCCTCGGTGCGCGAGCCAACGCCCAGCTTGGCGAAGATGTTGCCCAGATGGGTGTGGATGGTGCGCACGCTCAGGTTCAGACGGCGGGCGATATCCTTATTGGGCAGGCCACGCGCCGCCTCGCGCAGCACCTCCATCTCCCGGTCAGAGAGCGGGGGCATCGAGACGGTGGGCGAGCGCTGCGAACCCGCCTGGCGTAGCGCGCGCACCGCGATCGCCGGCTGAAGCACCGCCTCGCCACGGTGGACCGAGCGCACTGCCGTCACCAACTCCTGGCCGCGCACATCTTTGAGCAGGAAGCCCGCTGCGCCCGCGTTGAGCAGCGCCAGCACATACTGGTCATCGTCATAGGCCGTCAGCGCCAGCACCGCGACCTTTGGCAGCTGCTGCTTGATGTGGCGCGTCGCCTCGATGCCGCTCATGCCAGGCATCGCCACGTCGATAATCAGCACATCCGGCTGGCTGGCGACGGCCTGCTCGACGGCGGAGATACCATCGCCAGCCTCGGCAATCACCTCAATATCTGGCTCGGCTTCGAGCAGGCGGCGGGTACCCTCGCGCACGAGCACATGGTCATCGGCCAGCATCACCCGAATCGTCTCACCCGCTTCGAGGCTGGCATCGTTCGCTCCTGGCTGCGCATCGGCGTTGTCGGCATCGCCATTCTGTGTCTTGCGTGCCATCGTCTCATCCTCTCTCGTGAGCACGTTCATCGTGCCGTCCGCAGGTGACACCCCGTGGAATCCATTGCTCTGCATGCGCGCAGCCTCCTGTATCGTGCGGTGCTTCGTCATTTCGGTCAGTCGTGTAGGAAAAAACGCCCTACATTAGACGAATTCTACGCACAACACGGGCGGAACCGCGCTCCCTCATTATAGTTAAGCAAAATAGCCGCTGCTATTTCACCCATTAAACCTACGCCGGTTGACAGAACAACTCGGCGGGCGGTTGGACTACGGCCAACCGGTTTCTAGTCGCCACCGCTGGTGGCGCTGATCCAGGAGGTTTTTCAAATCCTGTCGACTCGTAGTCGCCTGCACCTCGTTATCTCTGGCCCGGCTTGCGATGTTAACTGCTGCATTCGCGTCGGCGTTCGCCCGAAAACCGCATACCTCACAGCAAAACGTTTGCTGCGTGGGACGATTGCTTCGGGCTACATGATGACATCGCTGGCATTCCTGGGAGGTGTAGGCGCTCTTGACTGTGGTCGCCTGTATTCCTCGCTTGGCCGCGCCCCAAGCAAGTTGCCGGGGTAGATGCGCCAAGTTAGAGGCATAGAGAGAAGCATTCATGCGCCGAGTCTTGAAGCGCATCCCAGCGACATTGAGTTGCTCGAAGGCAATCTGGCTGCCAGGATGCTCCAAATACAGTTGGTTGATCGCCCGATTAATTTCCTGCCTGACCGTGCGAGCCAACTTGAAATTCTGAACGGATGGAAGACGCTCGATACCTTTCTTTTTGAGGCAGGCTCGCAGTTTTGCCTTGCGTCGTCGCTTCTCACGGTCTCGCTGGTGGCGTTTGGCCAGAGATCCCTGGAAGGAGCCATAGTGTTTTCCCGTTGAGGTAGTGAGAAAGTGACTTATGCCCACATCTACGCCAACCACAGGAGCGCTTGGCAGTGTCTGCAGAGGTACCTCGTCTTCATAGGTTACAGTCAGCCACCAACCATCTGGCTTCCGTATCAATGTCACACTGCTGTCCAACATCTTTCCAGCCAGACACTGCTCATGATAGGCCGCTACCTGAACCGGGAGGAAGAGAGGTCTGCCCTTGTCTAAGGTCGAGACGCGAAGCCAGTAGGCAAAGGTGCTATTCTCGCTTGGCTGGAGGACGGCCACATTGGCGTTGGCCCGGATGACGATCTTCCTGAGCGTCGGCGTCTTCCACGGCTTCCACTCTGGTGGCATATCCTCGGCGGCGTTCCTTCGCTCACACCTCTCTTCATACCAGTTGGCCATTGTATCAGCGAAGTCGTCCTGGGCTCGCAGGTAATTGGTTCGCCACGACCGGGCAACACCAGCAGCCTGCTGAATGGCGACACGATGCCATCGCTGGGAGAGCGGGCTGACGAAGCAAGGATCGGCGTACCCATCCGGCTCGGCTTCTGTGCAGAAATGGGTGACATACTGCTGGCAAAGTGCCTTGAATTCAGCCGCTACTGCATCAAGCGCCTGCACCTTGGCGTCGTTGGCAGCACACAGTCGGATGTTGGTCACCGCGCGTGTCAGGCGCATCAGGTTTCCTTGTTATTGCTAGAGCCGGGCGTTTCATGTTCGCACGATACGACAAAATCGCTTTGGTGGCAATGAACTGCCTCTATGTGACATGGACCGCCTAATATTGCTTGGTATGGAAACAGGTTACCATAATTCATTGCGTAGCGCGCGGCGCCTCTCATTGCCGGGAACGCAGCCAGTGAAAAGGCGTTCCACTGGCGCGAATCGCCCTTCCACACCCCGCTGACCTCGTCGATAGCGGCTCATCCCGCGCCACGCCGCGTTACCTGGGGCGTATTCTCCACGAAAGCGGAGTACGAGAAATGGACTGTTCCCAGGCAAACGACTCTATGGTAAACTGGCACGGCCAACCGCCCGCTGTAGAGAGTGTGAGAGGGCTGGCGCTGGCGGAGGAGAGGAGAAGGCCTTGAAATTTCGGTGGTCATTTATTGCCTCGATTGTGCTGGCGGCGGCGGCCATCGTGGTATGGTATCTCAACGGCTCAGGGAGCTACGCGGGACAACTGGAATACTGGGTTTTTGGCCTGGCGCTGGCCGCGCTCATCCCGCTTGCGCAGGCCGTCAATGATATCACCGAAGCGCTTTCGCCGTACCTGGGCAAGGTATCGCGCGGGCTGATCGAGGCGACCTTTAGCAACATCCCTGAGATTGCTATTGGCGTCTTCCTGCTGATCAAGGCGCATGAGAGCGCGTCCTTGCTGGACACAAACTTCATCATTATCCGTGGTCTGCTCATCGGTTCGGTCATCAATAATGTGCTGCTTGTGTTAGGCTCCTCTGTCTTCTTCGGCGCGCTCCGCAATGGCCGGATGCGGTTCGACGCCGGGCAGGCGGCGGGGTTTGCCTCGATGCTCGCCCTTGCCGTCGTTGGCCTGGCGCTGCCCACGCTGGCGGCGGGCTTCGCCAAAGAGCACTCCGCCGCCAATGAAGAGACCGCCAGCCTGGTGGTAAGCGCCATCCTCATCATCACCTACATCATGTATGTAGGCGCCAGCACCTTTGGCTGGGGTGAAAAAGTGCGCGTGAGCCGTAAGAAAGCGGCGAAGGGCGAAGAGAAGGGCGCAGGCGAAGAAGAAGGCGAAGCCGAGGAAGAGACGAGCAAGCGTCTGGAGGCGGAACAGGCGGAGGCCGAGCAGAGCGCCCGCGAGAGCGCTCGTCGCCGGGAGCTGCGCCGGGAGAAACAGCTGGCGCTGCCGCTCGGATTCCTGGCGCTGGCGTTCTTCACCGCCGTCATCGCATTCATGGCCTATCTCATCGTCGGCGTCACCGACGAGGTGATCGCGCAGTCGGCGCTGACGCCGCTCTCGGTGGGCCTGATTCTCTTCCCGATAGTCTGCAATCTTGGCGAGCTGATCGCGGCATTCCGCGGCTCCTGGGCCAATGATATGGATGCCGCGATGAACGTTGCCGCCGGATCTAGTGTTCAGGTGCCGCTCTTCGTGACGCCGGTGCTGGTCCTCGTCAGTGCGATTCTGGCGGGCGCCAACGCGGGTAACGTGCTGACCCTCGTCTTCAATCCGATTCTGTTGATCGTCGTGGGGCTGGTGACGTTCGTCTATGCGCTTGTCAATCTGGACGGCGAGACGACCTGGCTGGAAGGCGTGCAGCTACTCGCGTTCTACCTGATGATCGCCGTCACCGCCTTCGTCCTTCCCGGTCGGTAAAGCGTGCGCACGTCGGTCTGTCAGGCCGATACTTCAATTACTTCGATGCCCCTCTCCACCATAGGAGGGGCATTCGTGTCTTCGCCGCCCGTTGAGCGGCGTGCGCCTTGAGGATAGGCAGTGGCGCGTTTGTCTGTTTCGTTCCTTCGCCGAAGGCTGGCTATGATAGAATACGTGGCGCAGGCTGGTTTCACGTGACACCGTGACAAGCGCTGGAAGCAGCGGCATCGTTGGCGCGAGAAGAGGGCGAAAGGGGAAGGAGCAGAGCGATGACGCAGAAGGGAGCCGCCACCGCCGCGATAGCGCCGCTGGCAGACCGCTATCGTGTCCTGGCGCGTGTGGGCCTCGGCGGCACAGCGGTGGTCTATCGCTGCATCGACATGCATACCGAGCGCATCGTCGCCGTCAAAGTGCTGCGCACCAACAGCCCGCTGATTCCCGAGGCGGCGGCGCGCTTCCGTCGTGAGGCGCGGCTCGCCGCGACGCTCTCGCACCGCCATATCGTGCGCCTGCTCGACTACGGCTATACCATCCCCCTGCCGATGGGTGGGCGGGTGACATGGGAGGATAATAGTGGGCAGCCGGTTCCCTATCTGGCGATGGAATACGTCTTTGGCGCGACGCTGAAAGAACTGGTCCGGCGGCGCGGCCCGCTGCCCTTCGACTGGATCTGGCGCTTGGGTGGCCAGCTCTGCGACGCGCTCAGCGCTGCCCATGCGCTTGGCGTCGTTCACCGCGATGTCAAGCCGCAGAACGTCATGATTCTCGACGCCGCCTCGGAGTTGTTGGCCAAGCTGACCGATTTTGGCATCGCGCGCCAGGTGGGCGGCGATCTCACCAGTCTGACGGAAAGCGGCCAGGTGCTCGGCACGCCCGACTATCTCTCGCCGGAGCAGGTGCTTGGCGAGCCGGGCGGTCCATCCTCCGACCTCTATGCGCTCGGCGTTGTACTCTACGAATTACTCACCGGGCGGCTGCCCTTCGAGGGTGAGACCCCGCTGGCGGCGGCATCGAAACGAGTGATGACCGATCCCGCGCCGCTCGAACACTTTCGCGAGGATATCCCCGCGCCGCTAGTGGATGTCGTGCTGCTGGCGCTGCGACGCGATCCCAGCGAGCGCTTTGCCGACGCCAACGAATTTGCCCAGGCGCTGCGCTGGAGCCGCGAGCGCTCGCCCGCGATGGCGCCCGCCGACCGGGGCGCATGGGTGATGACGCCGCAGAACCGCGCCGCTCCACCGCCCGCCGAGCAGGCGCAACCCGTGGAGCAACCTGAGGCGGCAGCGGATGTAGATTCAGATGTAGATTCAGAAGAAGAGCCGCCGGAGCAATCGACGGTGCTGCGTGTGGCCTCGCATGTGCCTGGCATCGACCCAGAGGCCGCGCCATCGCAACCCTCGCAACCTTCGTCACCCGCCGACTCGTCTGCCGATGGCTCGGAAGATGCGCCGAGCGATGCGCCAGATGACGCGATTGAGGCGCCGTAAGCGGGAATGCCTCGGAAGAATACTGAGACGCTACTGTTACGGAATGCGTCTAAAGCAGTATGCAGCCACCGCCTGATTTGTTATAGAATGTGACGGTTGGGCGAATGGCAGCCAGAGTGTGATGGCACGCACAGTGCGTATGTAGAGCCTGAGTGCGTGCGTATTCCAGGCGCGCCAGACGCTCGGCGGATCCCCAGAGCGCAAGTTCGCGACACGGTCGCGAAATGGATGAGATGTATCGATTTGAACGGGAGAGGTGCAAAAATGAAGAGAGGCCAGCTCGTTGCCCTGATCGCAGGCGCGGCGTTGGGCGTTGCGGCAGTAACCATCGGGATCGTCCTGGCACGTGAGGACGGCCGCGAGGCGGCTCGTCGCTTCCTGAACGAGAACCAGATTGGCCAGAAGGGCCAGCAGGCCGCGCAGGCAGTCGCCAGCACCGCACGCAAGGTTGGCAACCAGGTTGCCCAGACCGCGCAGGAGCAGTATCCGCGCGCCAAGAGCGCTGTCTCGAACGCGATTTCGCAGGCGCCGCAGGCTGTCAGCGCCGCGCTGCCAAAGGGCTTGTTCAATGGCAAGTCCGCCACGGCCACCGAGGGCGAGCTGCCCGAGGCCAGCATCTAAGCTGTCTCGACGGCAAGCAACGCAGCGAACGGGTGAGGCCTCCTCGCCCGTTCATCGTTTTCCTCGTGGCTGCTCTGTTCCCCTGGTTTTTGCCTCCCCATTTGTTGTCACCCCCATAGTTCGCTTTGACGCCTCTCGCGCTTGAAACGTACAATCAAACCACGTTGACTCGTTCACAGTGCCTGATGCACTGTTGTTTTGGCGGGTTATTCTCGGCCTTGAAAGGCCGGAGTACGGCACGAAGGGGCTTAAAAGCCCGCCAGAGCCGCGAGATGGCCATTTATGGCTCATGTTCCTTACTCCGGCCATTTATGGCCGAGACCTATCAGGAGATCGTATGGCGCCCGGCAGAAAGATACGCCTGACGACGCTGGCAAGCTGCGCTGGTTGAGCTGCCAAGATGGGTCCTGAGGCCCTGGCGCACGTGTTGCGTCCGCTCGCCGCGACATTCGGCGCGGAGGCCGCCACCGACTTGCTCGTGGGGCTGGGCCACGCCGATGATGCCGCCGTCTATCGCCTGAACGACGAACAGGCCATCGTTGCCACGACGGACTTCTTCCCGCCGGTGGTGGACGATCCCTATGCCTTCGGCGCCATCGCCGCCGCCAACGCCCTCAGCGACATCTACGCCATGGGCGGCGACCCGCTCTTTGCCCTGAACCTCGTCGGCTTCCCCGACGATCTCGACGCCGAGATTCTGACCGAGATTCTGCGCGGCGGCGCAGAGAAAGTGCGCGAGGCGGGTGCGCTGATCGCGGGCGGGCATTCCGTCACCGACCACGAGCCAAAGTACGGACTCGCCGCGATTGGCCTCGTGCATCCGGCGCGCATCTTCACCAAAGGCGGGGCGCGCGCGGGCGATAGCCTGGTGCTCACGAAGCCTATCGGCACGGGAGTCATTACCACCGCCGCCAAGGCCGAGCAAGCGGATGAGGCCGATCTGGCGACTGCCATCGCCAGCATGATGCGGTTGAATGGCCTGGCCATGCGCGCGCTACGGGCGCTCGGAACCAGCCTGCACGCCTGCACCGACATCACCGGCTATGGGCTGCTCGGACACGGCTGGGAGATGGCCGAGCAGAGCGGCGTCGCCTTCCACATCTTCGCCGGGGTCGTTCCGCTGCTGGCGGGCGCGCGCGGGTATGCCGCCGCTGGCTTTGTGCCGGGTGGCACCGGCCGCAACCGCGCCGCCATCGAGCCACATACCCGCTGGGTTGGCGAGGTGGACGAGGTGGCACGCACCCTGCTCTATGACCCACAGACATCGGGCGGCCTCTTTACCGCCGTCGCGCCGGAGGCGGTGGATGGCCTGCTGGCGGCGCTGGCTGAGGCGGGCGTGACGGGCGCCGTCGTCGGTCGGGTTGCGGCGTCGGGCGAGGAAGGCACGGGAATCGTGGTGGAGGCAGGAACAGGCAATGGCTAAAGATCGCAGGCCAACTGAGGAGAGCGAGCCGCCCGCGCGGGATGATCCGCTTGCCCCATTGGAGGCGACGCTCGGCTATCACTTCAGCCAGCGGTCGCTGCTGGTGGACGCGCTGACGCATCGCTCGTATCTCAACGAGGCGGGGCGCGGCGGCGTGGTTTCCAACGAGCGGCTGGAGTTCCTCGGCGACGCGGTGTTGGCGCTGGTGAGCGCGGAGATGGTCTACCGCGAGCGTCCGACCGAGCCGGAGGGCCGGCTGACCCAGTTGCGCGTGGCGCTGGTGCGGACGACGACGCTGGCGGACTTCGCCCGCGATCTCGGTCTGGGCGCCTATCTGCGGCTGGGCCGGAGCGAGGCCGGGCTGGGCGGGCGCGACCGCGAGTCGGTGATCGCCGCGGCCTTCGAGGCGGTGCTGGGCGCGATCTATCTGGATGGCGGGCTGGCGGCGGCGGAGCGATTCCTCGATCCCCAGCTACACGCGGCGCTGGCGCGGGCCACGGCGCAGCAGAGCATCAAAGACGCCAAATCGCGCTTGCAGGAGCTGGCGCAGGGACAACTGGGCGTGACGCCGCGCTACCAACTGGTGAGCACTGAGGGGCCGTCGCACGACCGCCGCTTCGTGGCCGAGGTGCTGGTGGGCGCGTACGTGGCGGCGCGGGGCGAGGGGCGGAGCAAGCAGCAGGCCGAGCAGGCGGCGGCGGCCCGCGCGCTGGAAGACCCCGGCTGGTTGGAGGCGAGCGCGGAGACGGGCGGATAGCGCGGAGGAGTGGCAGGCGCGCACTGTCTCACTTCGCGGACGCGGATGGTTCGACGAAATAGGTCCAGGCGAGCGTCACCCCCACAATCACCAGCAGCGTCACCCCAATGCCCGCGACGGTCAGCGGCGTGGCGCCCAGCGCGCGGAAGAGGTCGGGTACGAGCGCGACGACGATGACGAGGATATAGAGCGCCACGCCCAGACCAGAGGCGAGCGAGATGACTCGAATGCTCATGGGGTTGCGCCACGGGCTTACGAGGGCGTCGCGCAGGAAGAGGATGGCGGTCGTTGCCCCAATCACGGCGGCAATGATGAAGGAGACCTGCCAGAGCAGGCGGCTCTCGGTGGCCAGCAACGCCAGCAGGCTCATGCTGCCCGGCAGGAGAAAGTAGAGCGTGATGTTGGTAGCCATGCGTCGGCGCAGGCGGTCATGGATCCACTCGCTATATTTGGTCTGCAGCACCAGCCACCAGAGGCCGAGCAGGGTAAACGAAAGCTGCGCAACCGTCTGATAGAACACCTCAGGGACCATCACTCACCCTCGCTTCCCTGACCATCCGTGCTCATGCCGGGGCGTCAGGACACAGGCAACCACTGTTGCCTGAGCATCATGATACACCCGGTTGGGAAGCGCGGCAGCCAGCCCCGCATTTATGAGAGAACGCGCCTGCGCTTGACGCGCGCCGCCGCGATACGATACACTACGGGAGGTCGCCACAAGCGCCCATCGTTCGTATGCCTTTCGCGTACCATTCGCGCCTCCTCGCCAGCGTAGCTCAGGGGCAGAGCAGCTGTTTCGTAAACAGCAGGCCGTGGGTTCAAATCCCACCGCTGGCTCCCTTTCGACCTGCCTTGTATTCTGGCTTTGCGTCCTCCATCGCCTCTGACAATGGCTGCTAAATTAACCTTGTACCCATGCGCGTACCCATGCACGCTCAGAAATCACCTTTCAAACTGTATCCCGTATCCCCATTCATCTCATCCATCTTATATTTCGGATTCCGACAGACACGACATTACCCCCACCATCTTGCAGTACACTGGACATCTCTACACTGTCGCCGATAGCCAGATCCTTTTAAGTAGCCAGGCGACAAAGGAAGAACTTATTTATCGAAATGTCCCAGTTCCGGCCGCGATGCTGGAGTTGGCTAGAAACTGTACGAGAAGGGGGTAGGACGTAAGGGGCCACCAGGAGCTACCCTACCGAAATGAGTGTGTCAAACACAGTTCGGAGAGCATTCCTGGTATGGCAACTCCAGTCTACCCTAGCGATCTCACCGATGCGGAATGGAACGTCTTCGCGCCGCTGCTCCCAGCGGCCAAACCAGGTGGTC